>JBAIYI010000586.1:0-3750 GCA_037915955.1 Terriglobales bacterium | reverse complement strand
GGACCAGGCATGGGTCCGGCCGCCACCTGAGTGGTTATCGGGTGAGCGTGATACCCGAGGTGATGGTTCCGCCGGCGCTCGACGTGATAGTGGTCAATGGTGGCGGCGGCACGTTGGTGAAGGTGATATCGAACACGCCAGGAGCGAACGGGATCACGGGTCCCATGACTCCGGTGTATGGCTCGCCGGTCGCCGGGTTGATGGTCGGGCTTTCGCCGTTCGCACCAGCCAGGGTCACGGTCAGAACCACGCCAGGCGTGAAGTCACTTGCGCTCACGGTCAGGCGGGCCAGCCGCTTGATGTAGCGCACGTGAGAGATGGTGATGGTGTCCTGCGTCGGGTTCACCTGCACGGAGACAACTGCCGTAGCAGGCGTGAGCCCAGGAGTTGAACTTGTGGCCGTGACGTTGAAGGTCAGGACCACAGGAGCGGTTCCCGGCGGCACGAACGGAACCACGAAGCTTGCGCTCGCGCTGTTCGCGTTGATGACCGAGATGGTCGGATCGCCAGAATTGATGATCTGCGTCCAGGCAAAGCTCAGCACGCCGCCGGAAGGATCGACGCCCAGCGCGTTGAGGTTCACCGTGGCTGCGCCATCGCCCACCACCGGATTCGGAGTCGCTGAAGCGGTAACCGAAGGCGGAGTGTTCGGCGGCGTGAGTGCGACCGGAATACTTAGAGTCGCAGTCGATGGAGTAAAGGTTGTTCCCGTCGCAACCGTGAGCATGAAGTTCAGGTTCAGCGGTGAGGCGACTGCCGGGGCAAGGAAGGTTGCCGTGGGGCTGTCAGGATTGCTGATGGTCACAACAGGATCGCCAGCGTTCACGATCTGCTCCCAGTGGAATGGACCGCCCGTGGGGAAGCTGCCGTTGGAACTCAGCGTGACCAGCGTGCCGGCAATGATTGGCGTGGCGCTGGCTGTGAATGTTGCAACCGCGTGCGAAGCGTTGGGATCGGCCGGGTTGCAAACCTGGGCTGCGGGCGCGGCTTTATCCGGCCACGGCGCGAGCTGACCGATCTGCTGCGTCGGTTGCGGCTGAGGAACTTCAGGCCGCTTCGCGCCCACCTGGATCAACTGGCTGTCATAGACAGACGAGGGCGTCGGCCACGGGCCGGTGCCGTTTGCCAGGAACGGAAGGTCACCAAAATTGTAGGAAGGCGGCGCGTTTCCGGGAACCAGGTCCTCAGGGAAAATGAATTCCGGGTTTGGCAGTTGGTAATAGTCGGTGATCAGGCCGTTGTTGTTCGGAACCTGCAAGCCACCGCTTACCTGTACGCCTACATTCTGTACCGGAGGCAGGAAGGTGCCGCCGTTCGGGCGGAAGCGCCAACGACCCTTCTTGCCGATGAGAGGCAGGCCCTGCTCAGGCGGGAAGTTCGAAACCCACGTCGGAAGGCGAAAGGTGAGATTGCCGCAAGGATCGATGTCGATAGCGGAAACGTCCACGTTGCGCAGCGGATCGGTTGAGAAGCCCTCTACTCGCGTACGCCGTGCAGCTTCCTGCGGGAATGCGGGATCGGGAGTTCCGCCGGTGCCCTGGAGGAGGACTTCAATCTCGACATACGCGGGATCGACGTTGGGGAAGGTATAGACGCCGAGGTTGGCTACAACTTCGGTCGCCGAAACGTAACCCGTGCCGGTGGTCGCATCCTGGAACTGCGTTCCAATGATCGAAACAAAATCGCCAACCTCAAATGGAACTTCCGTGTACGGATCCTGCGGGAACGGATTGTCGAGGGTGGGTGGCGCTCCCGGCACGTTCATGGTGTAGATGTTGATCAGCTGTCCCGACTGGTCACGGGGGCGGTTGATCTCAGGACACTGCGGATCATCCAATCCTGTAGTGCCGGCGACATAAGGATCTGCCGTGCCCGGCGTCCCAGGCCCGGCCGGGTAGGCGCCCGGAGCGGTCCGGGGAATGCACATGGGATAGCCGGTCTGCGAGCGAACGGTGGTGTTGTTCTGGTCGGAGGTAAAGCGAACGTCCGGTGACTGGCCAATCGAGTAGCGGCCCTTGTTGAACAAATTACCGTTCATGTCTGTGATCTGGAGCGTGGGATCGTTCAGCTGAACGCGGATGCCGTTGACGGTCATGCTGCCGTCGGCATAGTTCAGCTTCTCGATGAAGCCCTGCATGCCATTTCCCGACTGCTGCGAGATCTGAATGATTCCCGCCATGTAGGTGCCGTTCACAATCTGGCCCTGCACGTGGGCCTCATGCGTGAAGAGAGGCCGCACGGTATCAGAAAGAGCCAGGCCGGATTCACCAGCTGCCGGCAACGTGAGGGTGCAACTACCCGTGGAGGCGCACATGACCGCGCCGGGATTGTTCTCAAAAATTTCTTCCCACGTCTGGTACGTGTTGGGGAAGAAGACCACCGTGTTGGCCGGGACGCGAATCACGTCATTGTTGATCTGCAGCCAGCCACCGGCGCTCTTGCAACCCGGGGGAGTTGGGGGAGCTGGCGGCGTGGCCGGCGTTACGATGGCGCCCGGAGTGTTATCGAGCGCGACCGGCGCTGCGGGATCGCATACCTGGTCCACCGAGGCGTACTGGATGAACCCGAGATCGTCAAAGCCGGGGGAAACGGTTTGCGCCTGGGGCAGCGTGGCCGGAGTTGGCGGCATGGCTGGCTTGGGCCACGGCGCCTGTGCCTGCAAGCCCAGCGCTGCGCTTACTACCAGCAGAAGGCTCACCACTGCCAGCTGGAAAATCTGCTTACCTTGTTGATAGACCCTCATTGTTGAAGCTCCCTTCCGTCAATCTGCTACTGCCCCGTGGTTCTTTTTGCGTGTAGAGTCCCTTGCCCGGCGGCATATGCCGCCGGCCCGACAATCCCAAAACATCAATGGCTCAGGTTTTCCAGGAAGGTCGGCAATGGTTTGCCGCCTTTGGCGCCCACCGCGGGTACTTCCATGAACTGGTTGGTGGCTTGTCCGGGATGCTGGGGATCGTTCTGTACCGGATAGCCATTCGCCTGCGGATGGCCGTTGGGCGTGAACAACTGCGGATGATCAAACGGAGCCGACTGCACAACCGAGCGCGGATCCGTCAGTCCGTTGCGCAGGAAATCGACCAGATCAGTTTTTTCCTGCAGCGTAAGTCCGAGGCCAAGGGCTTCAACATCGGGATCCATGATGGAAAGTTCGGAAACGATATTGAAGTCCGCGCCGCGGTTATAGAACTCCACCACCTGCTCCAGCGTGAGCTGGCCGCCGTTGTGGAAGTAAGGCGCCGTGAGGGCGACGTTGCGCAGTTGCGGCGTCTTGAAGAAACCGGTGCGGGCGATGTCATCACCACAGTTCAGAGGAGCCTGGGTGATGCCATCGCCAGGCCGGCCCGGAATCATGACTGAAAGGCCAGGATCATTGCAGACGCGCTGGCGCAGCTCTTCTCCAAGTGAGAGCGGCTTTGAAGCCACGGGATCAGCGCCGGCCAGACCCGCGTCTTCGGCTCCAGGACGAACTCCAACGTGATAAAAGCCAGTGTCATAAACGCGCACGTTCAAATCGGCCATGACCATGCGCTCGAGCGGCACCGGCCCGACTGTATCTACAGCGGCATTGGAGAGTTCGGGTCCACCGTGGCAGACCACGCAGCGACCTTTGGTCTGGAAGACCAGCAGACCGCGCAGCTGGCCGTCTGTCATGGCGGTTGCACCGACGGAATAGCTGATCCGGACAGGCACCGTGGAGACAGGCGGCTCTTCAAAGTTCACGACAATCGTGCCGCTCGAGTAATCCACCGT
>JBAIYI010000158.1:0-2477 GCA_037915955.1 Terriglobales bacterium | reverse complement strand
CGATCACGCCTCTTTCAATGTGCCTGCCCGGAGGTGCCTTTAGACTTCGACGCGTCCGCAGAGCGAGTTTCCTCTTCTGCAGCAACGCCCAGTATGGGATCAATCGCCGCAACCAGTTTGTCCGCTGAAGTAAGGCCTGACGCAAAAACCCAACGATGCGTCGCATCATTACCGATGGCTACAGTTGGCGGATGGTCCTGTTTGGAGGAGAGATAGACGTTAAAAGCCTTCCATATCTGTTCCAGATCCGCCCTGCTGCCGGTCACGAACGTCCAGCCTTCGTGAGCGTGAAACAGCTCGGAGTAGCTCTTCAGCCGCTCTGGCGTGTCGTTTTCCGGATCGATGCTCACAGAAATCAGGCGCAGGTTTTTTTCGCCCCTGGCGGCCATCATCTTCTGAATTTTGGCGAAGTTGGCCGTAAGCGGAGGGCAGATCGTGGTACAGGTGGTGAAGATAAAGTTGATCGCCACGGTCCTGCCCTGTACCAGGTCTCGATAAAAATGGCGCTTCTCACCGTTCTGGTTAATGACCATTACGTCAGGAATCGCCGGTGCTCTATCCGCAGCGGCAGAGGTGGCAACCTGTGATGGTTGTTCCTTGGTCTGGGGGAAAGCGGCACCTGCGGTGAAGAGAAGCACCGCTCCGAGTATGACGTTTAGAAAATTCCGATCCATGGCTCCCCTCCTGCGCTACTGTTTTTGTTCTGGCACGGCAGTCAGATCCGGCAGTTTCGCCTGCGAACTTGCCTCAGACAATGCGTGGACCATGAGATACGGAAGCTGGTTCTGCCGTATTCCGAGCGAGGGAATTTTCACCATGGCGTAGTACACGCCGTCTTTGGGTGGAACAAAGGAGAACTCATACACTCCTTCTCCCCTGGGCTCTGCCATGAGCTGCATCTGGCGCAACCCTTCAGCGAGCAGCACAGTCACCGCAACGTCTTTCAGGCCGTCGCGTGGCTTCTCAGTTTCACCGTCCACCAGCCGGAACTGTACCCGCGCAGTCTCGCCAGTTTTGATCTGCAGGTTGGTTTTCAACGCATGCAGACTAACCGGCAGTGGCTTCTGCTTTTTGAGCAAAGGGTTTTCTTTGACCGTGAACTGGTAACAGTGGGAGAGGGCCGGTGAATCGACGTAGACAGGAACGTCATAGACGCCGGGTTTCGGGAGACGCAGGCCGACCGAATAAACGCCTGCCGAAGTCTCATGAATGCTGCGGTCAAGGATCATCAGGCCTTTTGGCGTTTTGCCGTAGCCTTCAATGCTGGACATGGGCGCGGCCATGCCTTCCTGATAAAAATAGATCCGCCGGTCCGCAGGGTTACTTACGAAAGTCGACGTTCCATCCAACCCGGGAGCAAACAAGGAAGCAGCAAAATCTCCAAGGCCTCCGGGGACGGCCTGGCCGGCGGGAAATTCTGCCGTGTTTGCGTTCCTGCCAATCTCAGAAAGTGAGATAAGGCGGACATGCTCGTTTTCACGGGAGCGCACATAGACGTAAGCATCGCTGAGCGCAAGTTGATCCGGCGATGGGCCGACCGCATACTCCTGCACAAATCTGCCGGCCGAGACATCGAAAAGCAGGACCGTTCCCTGCTTCCCATTGGCCACAAATCCCCAGCGACCGTCAGGCGTGATCAGCAATGCCGTGAATCCCGGCTTATCCGTCAGTGTGCCGCGCACGGTTTGCGTATCCGCGGAGATGATGGTGATCTTGCCGTCAATCTGGCTGGCAACAAAAGCGGCCTTCGCACGCGATGAATAAACCATTGCCACCGGCTGTTTCCCTGCCGATACGTCCTTCATCTTCTTCAGCGTGGCCGTGTTAACAATTGAGACGGTGCCATCATCCTGGTTGGAGATGTAGGCGTGATCGGCTTCGTCGAAGGCGATTTCATGACCACCCTTGCCGGTCACGATCCTCGCTACCACCTCGAAACTGCCCGTATCGATAACGGCCACGCCCGGCTGATCCGTACCGGAGGCGCCGTCGAGCGCTACCCAGAGCCGCCTTCCGTCCGGTTGCAATAGCACGCGGCCGGGCTTGCCGCCGACCGTGATGTTCATCATCACGCGAAACGTCATGCTGTCGATGGCAGCCACCTGACCGGCTTTGGGCATGCTGACGAAGACCCGCTCGCCGCTTCTTGACTGCACCCAATCAGCGCCGGGAGCCGGGAGGTCGATCACTGAGTACAGCTTGCTGGACGCGAATCCAACGCGCGGATCAATGACCAGGATGCCGGGTTCTTCCGTAAGTGCGAGCAGGTAATAACTATTGAAGTCTACCTCTGGCTGCGCCGAGAGATTCATCTGCAGGAAGGACTGGATCTTCTTGTGACAGAGCGCGTCGTCGGCAAGTTTGCCATCCTGGGCCAGGTCCATCCATGAGGCAAGTCGAAGGCCGCGCATTGGAGTTCCAGCGGCATCAGTAAAGCGGAACTGCAACACCGCCTGCTGGCCTTCCACCATTTCTGA
>JBAIYI010000641.1:0-3264 GCA_037915955.1 Terriglobales bacterium | reverse complement strand
ATGCGGACGCACCCGCGGCATCGAAAGCTGAGACACGCTTGCCGGGCCTGCAGGACATCTTTGATTAATGGGTGATCGATCCAGTCTGATACGCCAAAGCCGCAATCGCGAATTCATACTGGTATTTGGCCGTCACGGTGCTGATCTGGGCTTCTGTCTGCTGCAGCTGCGCCTGGCTTAGTTCCACAATCGAGCTGAGCCCCAGCTTGTAACGCGCTTGTGCAAGATCCAGAGAGAGGTTTGCCTGATCCAGTAACTGGGCCGCCACCTGCTGGCGCTCGTACGCGCTGCTGGCATCGAGCCACGCCGTGCGAACCTGGCGCGCCACCGAATCCTTGAAATCCCTGACGCGTTCTGCGGCGGCGCGTGCTCGCAATTCCGCCTCATTCGCACGCGCGCTGAACAGGAATCCATTAAAGACCGGGATCTGCATGTTCACGCCAACCGCCCCATAACCGTTATTTCCCAGGCGGTCACTGCGCACCGGGGTAAGTCCGGCCGCTCCAAGAGCGCTGATGGTTGGAAGCTGCAGCCTTTTTTCCGCAGTGCTGAACTTCTGCGCTGAGCTCTCTTCCAGTTCCAGGGCTTTCACGTCAGGACGGGTCTGTAATGCAGTCTGAATATAGCTCTCCACATCGGCCGTGGGACTCTGGGCGTTGATTGTGTCTTCCAATTCGAAGAGCTTCTGGTTCGGCAGGCCCAAAGCCTCACTCAGAGCTGCGTACGCGGAATCGCGATTATTTTTAGCGTTCACCAGCAGCAGCTGCGCCTGCGCCAGCGAGACCTGGGCAAAACTGAGGTCCAGCGCGGAACGCAATTTTGCCTGTTCCAGCGCGCGCACCTGATCCGCCACTACCTGACGGGCGCCTACGGTCTGCTGGGCTACCTGAACCAGCACCTGTGCGGAAAGCGCGTTGTAAAACGCCTGATCCACCAGGTAAACGATCTGCTCGCGCGTGGCAAGCGCAGTTTCCTGCTGCGCCTGTGCGTGAAGCCTGGAGGAAGATGTCAGGCTGGTGGAGCGTCCGAAGTCCGTGATGAGCTGGCTTGCGGTAAGGCCTGTGGCGGCACGCTCAAACACGCTCGGGTTGTTTAACACGCCGGCGGTAATCCGGTTTCCGTCTTGATAAACGCCCACCGCGGTGGTGTTTGAAGTAACGGTAGGCAGGAGTCCTGACCTTACTTCGCGCACCACCTGTAGTGAGGCCAGCGCGTTCAACTGGGCGATGGTGATTCGTGGATGGTTTTTGAGCGCCATCACTTCCGCATCGTGCAGGGTAAGTCGTGGCAGCTGCGATTGCTGACTGCCCGAAGCGGGCGTGCCCTCAGGTTGCTGCGGCGCACCTGTCTGCACGGGTGCGTTCGTTTGCGTTCCCGTACCAGGCGACACCGGCGCGGGTGTTTGCTGAGGCATGGCCTGCAAGAGCTCAAGTGAGGAATGCAATACGGCGCCATGTACTTGCGGCGCATCCGGCAGTCTTGAGCGGGTTGAAGCAGTGGACACCTGCGCCTGGCCCAGCGCCACGCTAAAAAATGCGCAGGAAAATGCAATCAGCAGATTTTTCTTCTTCATTTTTTTTGAGGAGTCACACTTGCTGCAATTCAGGTTTATGCGTCTCAGAAGGTCCCTCAGCGGAAGCGCCCGGCTCTCCCGGCTCTTCCTTCCCATGCACGATCAAATAGGCCGCGGGAACAATGAATACAGTGAAGATCACTGAAACCGTAAGGCCGCCGATGATGGCGCGGGCCAGTGGAGCGTAGGATTCGCTGCCCTCTCCCAGGGCCAGTGCCATCGGGATCAGGCCGATGATGGTGGCCAGCGAGGTCATCAACACGGGGCGGAGACGCACCTTGCACGCCTCGCCCACTGCCTTGTGCAGGTCCATACCATCCTCGCGAAGACGGCGCGTGAAGTCCACAATGAGGATCGAGTTGGACACCACGATTCCCACCATCATGACCACGCCCATCAGCGACATCACATTCAGGCTCGTACCGCTGAGCCAGAGCATGAGCAAGACTCCGGTGATTCCCATCGGGATCGCCAGAAGAATGATGAATGGGTCCTTAAAGGACTGGAACTGCGCCACCAGAATCAGATAAACCAGCACGACCGAGAGCAGCAGGCCGACTGAGAAACTCCGGAATGACGCGTTCATGCCCTGCACCATGCCGCGCATGGTCACTCGCATGCCTTCCGGAAGTTTGGTCTGGCCAACAATTTCATTGATGCGCTTACTTACAGCGCCCAGGTCTTCGCCGGAAGGCGAGACATAGACGTCAATCACGCGCGCCAGCTGGTAGTGGTCCACTTCCGTGGGCGAGAGTACGCGATCAATCTCGGAAACCGCGGAGAGCTGGGTCGGCATGGCGGCGTTGCCGGAACGCAGAGGGATCTGGCTCAGGTCGTTGAGGTTCTTGATCTCATCTTCCGGATACTGCACGGTCAACATGTAATCGTTACCGCTCTTGGGATCCACCCAGAAGCTGGGAGCGATCATCTGGTTCGAGCTGAGCGCAGTAATAAGGTTATCGACCACTTCCCTTTGCGAGAGCCCCAGCTTGCTGGCCTTTTCGCGGTCGATGTTCAGCCGCAACGCGGGGTAGTCCACATCCTGTGGAATGAGGACGTCGCTCACGCCTTTGACGCGCTTGATTTTTGCAGCCAGTTGCACCGCCATATCATGGGAGCGCTCCAGACGGCTCGACGCAATCTGCAGATCGATCGGTGCCGGCAAACCCAGGTTCAGGACTGCGTCCACCAGGCCGCCGGTCTGGAAATACGTGCTCACCTGGGGCAGGTCTGCAGCCAGCTTGCGCCGCACCCGGTCCATGTAGTCATAACTCCCCACCTTGTGGCCTTCCTGCAGATTGACCTGCACGGTTGCCGTGTGTGAGCCGGAGTTGCTGGTGTACATGGAGGAGAAGCCCGGAGTGACGCCGATGTTGGAGACGATCATCCCAAGTTCATTTTTCGGCACGACCTGGCGAATGTCGTCCTCTACCCGCGCGATCAGCTTTTCCGTCTCTTCCAGCCGAGTTCCCGAAGGGGCCTTCACGTTAAGCATGAACTGACCGGGATCGGTACGGGGAAAGAACGAAACGCGCAGCAGCGGGAAAATTGCCAAGCTTACCAGGAAAATCCCCATCAGTCCGGCCACGGTCGCTACCGGACGAAGCAATACCGGAGCAAGAGTGCGGTCGTATTTCCCCAGCAGCGCTTCAAACCCTTTATTGAATCTGTGGATGATCTTGCCGAAGAAG
>JBAIYI010000037.1:0-1919 GCA_037915955.1 Terriglobales bacterium | reverse complement strand
CCGCCACTCTGGTGGAATTGAGCCGGCGGCATAACACGCCGTTGCCCACGGAAAACAATCGCTATGACGTGAGCGGCAGTGGCGACGTACTGACCGAAGAAGACGTGCGCCGTCTTTATTCCTACACCAACTTTGATGGCTTCCTGATGGCCTTCAAGGCCGTCACCGAGCGGCTGCGCACTCCGGAAGACTACGAGCTCACGGTCTATCGGCTCATGCAGAAGCTGCGGCAGCAGAACGTGGTCCATGCTGAGGTTTACGTGAGTATCGGCGTGCTGATGTGGCGCGGCCAGGACGTGCTGCCGCTCTTTGAAGGCATGGAACGCGGGCGCGAGCGCGGTCAGCGCGACTTTGGTGTATCGCTGCTCTGGATTTTCGACGCCGTGCGGCACTTTGGCCCTGAGGCCGGAGCAAAAGTCTTCGACTTGGCGGCGCAGCTGCGCGATCGCAATGTTGTAGGCATCGGAATAGGTGGTGATGAACGGCGTGGCCCGGCGGAATGGTTTCGTGACGCCTATAGGAAAGCGGCAGACGCCGGACTTCGGCTGACCGTCCACGCTGGCGAAACCACTGGCCCGGAGTCGGTCTGGTCCGCTCTGAATATTGGCGCTGAGCGCATCGGGCATGGGCTCTCCATCCCGGCCGACTCCGAATTGATGGAAGTACTCGCCCAGAAGCAGGTTCCGGTGGAAATCTGCATTTCAAGCAACTTGCGCACCGGCGCTTGCGTATCTATCCAGGAACACCCGGTGAAGCAGCTGTTTGAGGAAGGGCTGATGCTCAACCTCAACACCGATGACCCCGCGATGTTCCAAACGTCTTTAATCAGGGAATACGAATTGGCAGCCGAAGAGTTTGCCTTCACGGAAGAACAGCTTCGCGAGCTGGCGCGCAACTCCATTGAGGCCAGCTTTCTTACCGTGGAACGCAAGCTCATGCTGCTGCAACAGATTGATATGTTCGCCCGAGATACTAGATAGAGACAACAGATAGAGACACCACATGAAAATCAGACGCTACACCCTGCCCCTAATCCTGCTGGTGCTCGCCTCCTTTGCGGCAGCCCAACCGCAAGCACCCCAGACCTCCGTCCAAGCTTCCGAAGAAGGCAAGTTCCTGCTGCACAAGTTTGCCCAGCATATCGGTCAGGAAACTTACACGCTGACCCGCACCGCCGATGGCGTAACGCTGACCTCCGACTTCAAGTTCACGGACCGCGGCAATGAAGTGCCGCTCAAGACCACGCTCAGCATGGCGCCGGATCTCACGCCGCGCGACTTTGAGAGCAAGGGCAAGATGTCGCGCTTCTCTCCCCAGGACACAACCGTGCACGGGCGCAGCGCGGGCCAGGTGACGATCGGAGCCAACGAGCCCTTCTTTGATGTGGCTTCTTACGCGCCGGTCGCCGTGCAGATGGTGCTAGTCCGTTACTGGCGCGCCCACGGCAAACCGGCCAGCCTCAAGACACTGCCCAGCGGCGTGGTGCAGATCACCGATCAGGGACCGCAAGAGTTCAGCATCGGAGGAAAAAAAGCCTCACTGCATCACGTCACCATTCGCGGGCTGATCTGGGGCATGGAGGCACTGTGGTTTGACGCGCAGGACCACCTGATTGCTCTGGTCGGCGTAGATGGCGAATTCGATCATTTTGAAGCCGTGGACGCGGCCTATGAAGATGGATTATCGGCTTTCATCAGCAGTGCCGCGCGCGAGAACATGGCCAACCTGGCGGAGATTGCTGCCGGGTTCAGCGGCAAGCCGGTGCAGACGATCGCAATTGTTGGCGGGCGCCTGATTGACGCCACTGGCAAGCCGCCGGTGGAGAACTCGGCCCTCCTGATCCGCAACGGAAAAATCATCGCCGCCGGCGCAGCGAACGCAATCCAGATCCCACCAGACGCCCAGGTCATCCACGCGGA
>JBAIYI010000121.1:0-2506 GCA_037915955.1 Terriglobales bacterium | reverse complement strand
ACTGGTTTGCAGCGCGCCGTCAAGACTGACGACGCCGGTAACTTCTATGTCAGTGAACTGCCGCTCGGCAGTTACAGCGTGAGCGCAGCCAGGTCAGGCTTCGGCACCAAGGTCCTGAATGGCATTGTCGTGACCGTTTCGGCCAATGCCCGGGCTGATCTCCAACTCAGCCCTGGGGAAGTAAAGCAGGAAGTGGTGGTAACGGCTGAACAGCCGCTGATCGAAACCACCAGCAACACCCTGGGCGGCACGATCAGCGCTGTGCAGATGACAGACCTGCCGGTGAATGGCGGAGACTTCGCCAAACTCCTCACTCTTGTGCCTGGCTCTGCGTCCGATCCCAACGGCGACAGCGACTCGCCCGGATCGTTCGGTACCTTCAGCATCAACGGCAATCGCGGCCGCGGGAATAACTACCTGCTCGACGGAACTGATATGAACGACGGCTACCGCAACGATCCCGCGATCAACGAGGCGGGTGTGTTCGGTACACCAGCCACGCTGTTGCCGGTAGACGCGCTACAGGAAATCGGCGTCCTCTCCAACATGGAAGCGGAATACGGTCGCAACAGCGGCGCCGTGGTGAACATCGTCACTAAATCCGGCACCAACCAGCTGCACGGCTCGGTGTTCGAATACTTCCGCAACAGTGCCCTCGACGCGCGCAACGCGTTCAACACTAAAGACCAGCCGCAGGACCAGTTCCACAACAACCAGTTTGGCGGATCACTCGGCGGCCCACTCATCAAAGACCGTACATTTTGGTTTGTCTCCTACGAAGGCTGGCGAGAAAGCGGCGGTCTACCCAATACCGAAAGTGTTCCCTCGCAGGCCCGCGTGAATGCATTCACCGGCGGAGGCGGGGTCATCAACCCGGTGATCGCCAACCTTCTCCTGCGCAATCCGTGGGGAATTCCTCTGCCTGCAGTCGGCGACACCGGAGCCGATAACGCCACCGTGCAGGTTACGGATCATTTCACCAATCGCGTGGACAGCCTGATCATCAAACTGGACCATCACCTTGGCAGCAGGCAGGATTCTGACCTGCTCACCGGACGCTACTACTATGGCGACAGCGACCAGAGCTTCCCGCTGGCGCTGGGCGGCGGTACCACCGTGCCCAACTTCAATACCGTCACGCCAACCAGGGTTCAGGTGCTGTCACTTTCATACACGCATCTCTTCTCACCCAAACTGGTACTGGAAATTCGCGGCGGCTGGAACCGCTTTGCCGAAGGATTTTTCCCCCAGGACCAGAACTTCAATCCTGCATCCATCGGGCTGAATACGGGCGTGACGAATCCGCAGGATTTCGGTCTGCCCTCGATCAGCATCAACGATGGCACGAGCAGCCTCGGGGCAAACAACTCGCTGCCTCGCCATCGCTTCGATACGAACTGGCAGTACTTCACCAATCTCGGCTACAACACCGGCGGGCACAACTGGAAATTTGGCTACGAATACCGGCGCACCACGGTCAACCAGTTTTACGATCTCGGATATCGTGGCCGCCTGAAGTTTGCCAGTTTCGAAGACTTCCTCTCGGGCGACATTACGGACGGCGGCAGCCAGTTCGCCGGCAATTCCCAGCGCACCACGCACCAGAACAACAGCGGCTTCTACGTGCAGGACAACTGGAAGTTTTCTCGCAAGCTGAACCTGAATTATGGCATGCGATGGGATTATTTCGGCGTGATCTATGAAGATGGCAAGCGCTTCAGCCTGTTCGATCCGACGACGCAGGCACTTGTGCCGGTAGGGCAGGGAGGCGGTCCCAGCCAGCTCTATCCCAAAGACCTGAACAACTTCGCTCCACGTTTCAGCCTGGCCTATGATCTGCGCGGCACCGGTAACACCATCGTCCGCGCAGGCTGGGGCCTGTACTATGACGCGTTCTCGCAGGACTTCTTCATCGGTCACTTCCCGTTCAATACTTTCAACCCCGGCCCGGCATATAACGGCATCGGCACTGACGCCATTACGGCGGCAGGAAACGTAGCGGGAACCATCGTGAACGGTGCGCCGATCTTTACGGGCTTCACGCCCACGACGGATGCATGGACGGTGGACCAGAACATCCGTACGCCGTATATCCAGAACTACAACGTCAACATTCAGCAGGCGATGGGCAAATCCATGGCCCTCACGGTGGGTTACGTGGGGTCGAAAGGAACCAAGCTTTTCCGCTTCCGAGACATCAACCAGCACGATCCTGCCACTGGCGCATTCCCGTTCGCGGCGTTCAACATCGTCAACCAGTTTGAATCTACTTCCAGCTCTAATTACAACGCGCTGCAACTCACATGGAAGGTCAGCAACTGGCATCGCTTTGGCTCGCAGCTCTCATGGACGTATTCGCACTCGCTGGACAATGCCAGTGACGGCGAAGACTTCGTTCCGAACGCCGCCCAGCCCGACAACAGCCTCAACCCCGGAGCGGAGTGGGCGAGCTCGAATTTTGATGCCCGCCACCGTCTGACCTGGAGCTTCAGCTATGACTTGCCAA
>JBAIYI010000896.1:0-2344 GCA_037915955.1 Terriglobales bacterium | reverse complement strand
ATCTTGTCGGCACGCTGAATCGTCGATAGGCGATGGGCGATGATCACAGAGGTGCGGCCCTCCACCATATGAGTCAGGGCATCGCGGACGCGAAGCTCAGTCTCCGTGTCGACGCTGGATGTGGCCTCATCGAGAATGAGAATCTTGGGGTCGTGCGCCAGGGCGCGAGCAAAAGAGATAAGCTGCTTTTGCCCGGTGCTCAGAGTACTGCCGCGTTCCAGTACAGGCTCCTTGAAGCCCTGCGGCAGCGTGCGGATGAAATCGGCAACGTTCACGCTTGCGGCCGCAGTTTCCACCTGCTGATCGCTGATCCACGATGAGCCTAGCCGGATGTTGTTTTCAATGGTGCCACTGAAGAGGAATGGGTCCTGCAGAACCACGCCAAAGCGGCGGCGCAGGTCTTTTACATCCAACTTGCGAATGTCCACGCCATCAATCCGGATGGAGCCCTGCTGAATATCGTAGAAGCGCATCAGCAGCGATATGATCGTCGTTTTACCTGCGCCGGTGTGGCCAACGATGGCCACCGTCTCTCCCGGCTCGATTACGAACGAGACATCGCGCAGAATCCAGTCATAGCCGGAGCCGTCGGCAGCAGCCGATGGATGACCATTGCTCGCTGCAGGCGTGGGCTGCGCCGGAGCTGCATCGATATCGGCAACTTCGTCGTCGAGCTTGCGATACGCGAACCACACATGATCGAACTCGATGCGGCCTTTTCCTTCCACACGCACCGGAGACCCGGGCGAGACGATTTCCACGGGTGTGTCCAGCAGCTTGAAAACGCGCTCTGCCGACGCCATGGCGGACTGCAGGATGTTGTATTTTTCGCTCAGGTCCTGGATGGGCCGGAAGAAGCGCTGGGCGTACTGCATGAAGGCCGTGATCACGCCCAGGCTCACGGTGCCGAGCAGCACTTTCAGTCCGCCAAACCAGAGCACCGCCGCAATGGCGATCGTGGAGAGTATTTCCACCACGGGATAGTAGAGCGCGTAAGCAAAAATGGCGTCTTTGAACGCCTCCATGTGCTGTTCGTTGATCTTGTCAAATTTACGGTAGGCTCGCTGCTCCCGATTGAAGAGCTGCAGCACTACCATTCCCGTCACGTGCTCCTGCAGGTAAGCGTTGATGCGCGCGATGGCCACGCGAATCCGGCGGTAGGATTCCCGCACTGACTTGCGGAATATCATCGTGACCCAGAAGATCAGCGGCAGCACGGCAAAGGTGATCAGCGCCAGCCACCACTTCATCCGCAGCATGACAAAAACAATGCCGGCCAGGATGAAAACGTCTTCAAAGATCGAAACCACGCCGGCGGTGAACATCTCGTTCAGCGCGTCCACGTCGGTGGTGACGCGCGTGACCAGCCGGCCAACCGGGTTCTTGTCATAGAAGCCCACGTGCATGTTCTGCAGGTGGCGGAAGATCTGGCTGCGCAGGTCGAACATGACTTTCTGTCCGGTCCATTGCATCAGGTAGGTCTGCACGAACTCGAGGCCGAAGTTGAAACCCAATGAGATCAGGTATATGAGGGCAATCTGGCCGACCCCAACCAGGGCATTTGGGCTGAGCCAGCGATCGATAAAATGAGGAGTGCCGCGGGCTGCAGTCAGATAGCGGTCGATTGCGGCGGCAGTGAGGTAGGGGCCGATCACGTCCGGCCCGAGCACCACCTTCAGCAGAATGGCTGACAACGCCACAATCGTCTGCCACCAGTACGGGCGCAGGTAGGTAAGCAGCCGCTTCATCAACCGGCTGTCATACGCTTTGCCTAGTACCTCTTCTTCTGCCATGGGTATGGAACTTCTATTTTACAGGGACACGCGGGCGCGCCCGCGGCGGGACAGCTGCATCATTCGATGTCTTAACGCGGTATTAAGACTCGGAAAGTGTGGTGCTACACAACTTTTCTGAGCACCAGGGCCGAGTTCTTCGACCCAAAGGCGATGCAGTTACAGATGGCATGCTCAATTTCGACTTTGCGGCCGGCTTCGGGAACGTAGTCCAGGTCGCAATCAGGGTCAGGCTTCTCAATGTTGATGGTGGGCGGGAGCTGGCTATGCTTCATCGCCACCAGGGTGGCGGCTAGTCCGGCTGCGCCGCATGCGCCCTGCGGATGGCCGATCTGCGATTTAAGGGCTGACATTGGCACTTTGTAAGCGTGGTCACCCAGCGCGAGTTTGAGAGCGCGAGTCTCAATCCGGTCGTTGAGTTCGGTTGAGGTGCCGTGCAGGTTCACGTAATGCACGTTGGATGACGCGATGCCGGCTTCCTTCATTGCCAGTCCGATGGCGCGCGCGGGCTCTTCGCCGCATTCCTGCAAGCGAACTCTATGAAAGGCCTC
>JBAIYI010000336.1:0-3092 GCA_037915955.1 Terriglobales bacterium | reverse complement strand
CGTACCGCCGCGAGCGCGCCTCCCACGGCGCCCACAAAAACACCGAGAAAGTCGATGATGAAGAAAAGCTCGTCAATACGCAGCGGCGGCAGCCGGACAGGCATAGTCCTTCATTGTAGCGATGGAGAAAGCAACGGCAAGGAAGGTGCTGTCCAGCGGTAATCTCGCCACCATCCAGGACGGTGGTAGAGTAAGGCTCCCTTGCGGGCAATAAAAGCTGAACCAAGCGCGAATCACATCGCTAAATCACAAGTTTGAAAGAGGGGCGGCGGTTCAACAAGGACCGCCCCTACCCCTTTATAGAAGCGATAAGGACTCGGCCCGAAGGGCGCCGAGTCCGCTGCGTCAGGCGCGTCCGTGCTTCAACCAAATCCTGATCTGTTGAGCGGTGTGTCGCGAAGCGACCTAAAACAAAGCGCGGCGGTTTCGTAGAGACCGCCCCTACCCTTTTACCAGACGAATTCAGGGACTCGGCCCGAGTGACGCCGAGTCCGCTGCCGCAGGAGCATTCACGCTCCCAGCAAGGTTCAAACGGTCGAGCGGTTTCCGCGCAGCGGCTAAAAACGCCTACACCTTCGAATTTGACTTCGCGGCTTCGTAAACCTTCACAAACTCTTCCACGCTCTCCACGTAAACGTCCGCCCAATCCACCACGTATCGCCGGTATTGGATCTCGGCTTTGGCCTTCTGCAGCTCCCAGCCGAGCACCCTCATGATCGCAAGGGTCATCATGGGCGCGCGATGGACGCCGGCGGCACAGTGGATGTAAACCTTGCCCTTGGGATCTTCGAAAGCATCGAGCGCGAATTCCACTCCGTTTTGAAACAGCTGCGGCGGCTTGGGCTGGAAGTCGTCGTCAGTAGGATTGTGCAGGACGGTAACTGGGTAGCCTTCCGCCAACGGCCGATCGTCAAACTCAATCTGCATGTTGATGATGTGGGTCACGCCAAGCCGAACCAGCTCAGCCATATTTTCGTCATTCCAGATGCCGCCTCCCACCGCGACGCGGTCTGTAATCCATGTCATGTCCATAAAAATCCGTTAGATGCTTCAGAATACACGAACGGCGAAAAATGGCATGGGGGGACGGCTGGCTACAGAGAAACAGTTGCGGATAGCGGATTCGAACATTTACTCCTCACTTCACACTCACCGACTTTGAATCAACGAGCGGCAAAGTTGACGACCAAAAATCGAGGGGAGCCGCAGATCAAAGAAGATCACTGGCTCCCCGAATTTTGCCTGAATCAGCGGTTTTCTAGAACAAGTTCCACAGGAACTGGTTATAGACGTCGTGGTGATACTGGACTTCCGGCGCCTTCACGAACGTGCCCAGCAGGCGCGGGCAGCGATCGGCCGAGGCCTGCTTCAGGTCGGCATAGCGGCCCTTCACGTCTTCGCCGAACATCTTGGTGGTCCAGCTCGACTTGCGGAAGTTTTCTATTGCCGTATAGATATTGTCTGGCAGATAGCGTTCCGCCTGGCGCAGGTTCTTGATGTCAGAGATGGAGCCCTCTATTCCCGTCTTGAAAATGCTGTACATCACCATGTAGGCGTTGGCGTCCGGGGCTACGGAGCGCACTTCCACGCGCATGCTCTTTTCGTTGCCGATGGGTATGCGCACCATGGATCCGCGATCCGTTGGAGAAGCCTTGATCTGGTTCGGCGCCTCGAAGTGCGGATCAAGCCGCCGATACGCGTTCACGCTGGGGTTCAGCACCAGGCAGATGTCATTGCCGTGCGTGAGAATGCGGTCCACAAAACTCCATCCTGTCTTACTGAGCTGCTCCTGTCCCTTGGGGTCCCAGAACAGGTTCTTGCCTTCTTTGCTGATGGAGACGTTGGTGTGCATGCCGCTGCCATTCACGCCCACCACGGGCTTGGGCAGGAAGCTGGCCGTGAGCCCCATCCGCGTAGCCACTTGGCGGCAGACAAGCTTGTATAGCTGGATCTGGTCGGCCGCGGCCACAACTTCGCCGTAACCGTAATTGATTTCAAACTGCGAAGGCGCGACTTCCGGGTGGTCCTTCTCGTTCTGGAATCCCATGGAGCGCTGCACTTCCGCCACGGTATCAATGAACGTGCGCAACGGGTCGCCGGGCAGCGAGTGGTAATAGCCGCCGGTGTTCACGTACTCGAATTTGGTGGTCTCGTGGTAATGGCGCTCAGCGTCAGAGCCCTTGAAAAGGAAGCCTTCGATCTCATTGGCGGCATTGAGCGTGAAGCCTTCCTTCTTGTGCATCTCCGCGGCGAACTTCTTGAGACGCCCGCGGATGTCTGCCGCGTAGGGCTCACCGTTCTTGTCGATAACGTCACCGAAGACGAGAACTTTGCCGGGGCCAAAGATGTCTGAGGGTCCCCAGTAGAAGGCGCTCCAGTCAATGCCCAAGCGCAGGTCGCTTTCCCTTTGCGCCGTAAACCCGCGAATCGACGAGCCATCAAACGTCAGGTTGTCCCAGCTCTTGATCAGGAACTTCTTGTCGTAGTCGAGCATGTGCAGGCGGCCTTCCAGGTCGCTGAACAGCACGGTTACGGCCTTGATGCGCTTCTCGTCGGTGAGGTACTTCAGGCGCTCTTCCTGGATCTTCTTTGCGTCAACCCGGTTCTTGCGCTGCTCCTTGGCGCGCAGGTTCATCTCTTCCAGTTCGTCGTACGAGAGGGTGAGGAAGTTACGCAGTTCGTTTGACATGGCTCTCCACAGAAAGATTTTTCACCGCAACCTGGTTCTGGAATTCAGGGGGATGGAACACTTAAGGGTAGCGCGTGGCAGCGTAGCGCGGCCAATCAAATAACCTTATGAAACATATACAGGGATTTTATTGTAAACAGGATTTCCACAGCAGGTGCACAGATTGTGGAGCGCAGCCATGCTTGTGTGGCACAGAACCTGTCCTGAGCGACTGAACAAAGTGAAGGAGTCGAATGGGCACTCCTTGTCTGTGCTAGATCAAACCGCCGGGAGTGTGGGCGGTCGATTGCTGTGCTTTTAGACGATGCACGTGGAGCGCAGCCGCCCTCGGCTGCGGAGTTCCGTGTGCGGTGATGCTCAGGCACACCATACTTTCAACGTAGAGACGCGGCATGCCGCGTCT
>JBAIYI010000774.1:0-4301 GCA_037915955.1 Terriglobales bacterium | reverse complement strand
GAATAAAGCAGAATTTTTGGGGTGGGTAGTGGGGGTCGAACCCACGACATCCAGAGCCACAGTCTGGCGTTCTGCCACTGAACTATACCCACCGCAGTGCGAGAAGATTCTATTTTACACGACTTTTCAGTTCATCGAGCAGGAGCCCGGTCCGCGCGGGTCGCCGCAGCTTCCGCAAGCCCCGGGTTTGAAGTCAGTTTCCAGCGCTTTATCACCCGCGACCCCGAAACGAGAAAGCTGCTGCTCCAGCTTCCTGCTTTCGCACTTCGGGCATTTGGCCCTCTGCGATCCCTGCAGAATGGCTTCAAACTCATGATGGCAACTTTGGCAAACGTATTCAAAAATCGGCATAGGGTTGGGCTCGGCTAAAATGGAGTTACACCATCATTATAGATACCCAATGAATGCCTGAGACACGCACAATCTTTGAGCCCGGCGAATTCGTGCCCCGTCGGGGGCTGAGTAATGGGCACCTCCAGACAATCGCAGGAAATTTTCTGCCCCGCGAAAACCACCTGCCCGATCCTGAAGAGCAGTACTTCCAGGTGGAAGAAAACGTTCAGATTCTCTGCCACTGTCACTGGCAGCCCACGCCTGAGAATCATGGCACTATGATGATTGTCCACGGGTTGGAGGGCTCAAGCCTTTCCCAGTACGTTGTCGGAACCGGCAGCAAGGCTTGGCGGGCAGGCATGAACGTGGTTCGTTTGAACATGCGGAATTGCGGCGGCACCGAGCATCTTGGCCCCACTCTTTATCACTCCGGCCTGTCTTCCGATGTGGCGTCGGTGGTCCGCATTTTGATTGAGCAGCGAAACCTGAAGAGAATCGGTGCCGTCGGATATTCAATGGGAGGAAATCTCGTTTTAAAGATGGCGGGCGACTGGGGCCAGTCTGCGCCGCCGCAACTCAAAGCGGTCGCGGCGGTTTCTCCCGCTGCCGATCTGGCCATCTCTGCCGATGCCATGCATGAGCCTTCAAATCTGGTTTACGAATGGAAATTTCTCCTGAGCCTCATGCGTCGATATGGACGTAAGGCCGCGATGTTCCCGGATCGTTTCAGCAGGGTCAAGCGGTTCCCGCGCAGCATACGCGAGTTTGACGACGTGATCACCGCGCCCCATTTCGGCTTCTCTGGCGCGCAGGATTATTACACCCGCGCTTCTTCCGCCCAAGTGATCGATAAAATCGCGGTTCCGACGCTCGTCATCCATTCCAAGGACGATCCGTTCATCCGCCTTTCCGCAGACACGCGCTCGAAGATGATCGCAAATCCCTGCATTCAGGTGGTCGAGACTGGGCATGGCGGCCACTGCGCCTTCCTTGCCTCACCCGATGGGTACGATGGTCGATGGGCCGAGTTGCAGATCATCAACTTCTTCTGTGCTCATGGACTGGCCTGAGTGTACGCCGACTACAGCATTGAATTGGGGCATGATGATCCGGTTCTTGAGTTGCCCTGGAGATCTGAGGATGGCACCTGCTGCTATCAAGACCTGAAAACTGAGCCGTCACTCATCGATCGCGTTCCAGAAGCGATGCAATATCCCGAAATGCGCCGGCAGCTACTTCGGTTGAACGCTTCGAATTGTTCACTGCAAACTGCCAAGTGCGACGTTTGGAAGACCCAGGAGCTTGCTCCGGAAGACGACATCTTCAATGCTGCTTGGAAGCAGAGCTCCTACATCGATCTCCTGTTCGTAAAGCCAGAACAGCGGCTGAACTTGCCTCTGCATGAAGAATTCGCTCGGCGGCTCTGCACCTTGTTAGCGCGCGCGCCGGAGCTTTCGGCGTCAATCGAATTGGTGATTCGTCGCTGCCATTATTGGAATAGTTCATCCCAAACCACTCCGCCCAGGGCGACTCCGGCCAGTAGCAGTTTATTGGAACCAAAATTGAGCGCCGATCGAACTCCGTCTGGGACAGCCGCTTCTGCAGGTGACGTCGTTGAGGGTGTTGGCTGTGGCACTGCAGGAGGTGTCACATGCACGCCGTCCGACAGGGTCTCTGCTGATCCTGAGATTATGGTTGTCAGTGATCCTGAAACCGGACCGGACACAACGGCTGGCTTCTACTTTACTGTTTACGCTAATGGCTTCGGTACAACGGAATCCGGCGCAGGCCGGCAATGGGCAATCGCATCTGAACTCGTGACGAATGCTCTGCTGCAGGCTGCCACTGCCGACGAAAGCCACGCGCGCGGGTGATATTTCAAAGCGCGAGTACGAACGCGCGGCCTCCGAAACTTCAGCGCGCGAACGGGCCCGCCAAAACCTCGAACGAAAAGCGTGATCTGTGCGAATGTGACGAGGCCCGAGGAGAGCTGCCGTTCTTAACTCTCTGGCAGCACGACGTTGGCTTTACAGCCTGAATGGAGACTCAAAATCCGGGCTCATATTGAGGCTCAGAACTCAGAATCAGAACTGAGAATTAGAACTGAGTCTAAAAAATCAAGACTCAAATGTTATGCGTGGCGAACCGAGAATGCAGAACCGGGAATGAAGAGCTGAAAACTAAGAGTCGAAAACTAAGAGCTCAAAACCAAGAACTGAGAACGAAGAATTCAACAATCAAGAAGTCAGGATCGAAACTCTTGTTGTCGAGAACAGAGCTGAACGGATAAGCCAATCTACTGCCAAACAGCACCAGGCCCGGTCGATCTGATTGTGCATGCCATTGTTGATTAGGATGATGGGTCGTGTTCTTGATTTCAAAAGCGCTTTTCGCCATGGAGGATAGGCCATCGTCACCGGATGCTGCATTACCGGTGCCCTTGTTGAAGTTCGCCGAGAAGTACGCAGGATTTGACGCGCATCACCCCTTTTTGTGGCTAGGCAAGCTCCGCACGCCTGTGAAAAAGTTTCTGCGTTGGAGCAAGCTCGGCGTCCTAAGAGGCGTCTGATAAAAGAAAGCGGCTGCGGCCACAACGTGATGTAGCACCCTTGGCGTGGCTAATCTTTTTAGAAGAGCTGCATTCCTCAGCTCTAAAAAACATAGCCGCCCTAATGTTCTGCGACACTCGTTGGACAGCTGCGTTAAAATGACAGTATTCTGGAGCCCGTAGCTCAGTTGGATAGAGCATCTGCCTTCTAAGCAGAGGGTCGCAGGTTCGATTCCTGCCGGGCTCGCCATGTTACTCGGAAACCAAACATATGGGGGCTCATAGTAGTCCCCGTACGAATTGCAGTGGTTTCGGATTTGCGGCCCCTCAGCTTGCAGTCGAAATTGGCCCAACGGGGAATCCTGATTGCAATAACTGCTTTATCAGCGAAATCCCTGCACGCCCGCGTACAGCTTCTTGCGTGGCGGGGTTCCGAGCGCTGACCCGCTCCAATGTGTCCTGTGGCAGCGGCTCGTATTTTCGGCAGAACAGGTTTGTAACCAGCTCTCGAGCGCTCAGGATCGGCATCTACGGCCTACCAGAGCCAGAATGCAGATCTCGCATTAATCCTGCCGCGACGGTCGCGGCTCCCGTTTCCATCCATCCTGTACCCGTCCAATCCACGGCCAATCGGTCTGACGGCCCGCGTTGCGAAATCTGTGCTGAACCCTTTGACGACGATAAATCGTACGCGTGTGATGAGTGCCTCTTTCGGCTCTGCGGACCGTGTTTCGACGATCATCTCCGCGAAGGTCACTGGAGCGACTCGCTCAGTACGGCCGAGATGCTGCACTCTTCGCGAAGCGGATTGATTGCCAATCCTTTGTCCCTCAATCAAGAAGCTCAACACACTCCCACTTCCTTCTCTGCGTCACGCTCGTCGGGAGGTTCGAAATGAGCGCCTCCAGACTTCGTCTTGATAGGACCATTCTCTTTTGCGCGGCGCCCGGGTGCGCCAACTCCGGCGAATTGTCCAACGGTTCCTGGCGGCCACGAGCCAGCGCAGCGCAATGGTTCATTGTTCGCATGGCAGAAAAGCACTTTTCCTGTCGCCGACTCTCTACCTCCGCGAATTTCACCGAACTCGATGGCCCCGTTTGCGGTCACCAATGCGCCCATCGCCTTCTTGAACAATTTCTCTGCGACACTCGCATTCCGGCCACTTCAACCGACGCCTCGCCCCTGAAGCCCGGACGTCCTTCGCCACATTACCTCGTGCGCGACGATCAGGCTGCAGCAAGTCTCCACAATCCTCGTCTTCGCGGCAGCCATGCTGCAAATTCGCTCCTGAATCCGCCGCGGCCCCGGCCCCCTTCTCGCCGCAACAAACGCGTGAACAGCTGACGAATTTATTACCGGCCTTGAGGCCTGAAGGAAATTTTTATGATGCAGCTCTTGCCTCCTCGTAACATTCCGGTCT
>JBAIYI010000079.1:0-4913 GCA_037915955.1 Terriglobales bacterium | reverse complement strand
ATCACCACGATCACCAGGGTGAAGTTCACCAGCACGCTCAGCCAGTATGCCGCGTCATTGCTGAGCCCGGTCATCCGCGCAAGACCCTTAATGGAGGGCGCATTGCGAACTTCTTCGCCTTCACCGGCACTGTCCGGCTTTTCGGTTGCGGGCGATTCCTTTTCTCTGCTTTCGGGCTGTGCTGCGCCTGCATTCGGCCTTTGCTGGTGGGGAGTTTCCTGCGCAAGCGCAACGGGAACGCCGGCCACGCACAAAGAAACGAGCAGGATAGTAGAAACGAAAAACTGCTTCAGGCGGGCCATGTTGTTATCGCCCTCCTGCTGCAACTGCGGGGCGCAACACGGACTGGATGATCTGATCGGCCAGAACTTCCGCGTGTCTGGGAATGCCGGCTTTGGCGGCTGCCACTTCCTGGTCCAGCGCGGCGCGGGCCGCCTTCACCATCTCTTCGGCGCGCTTGCGGGCCGCTTCAATGGCGTGGGCGCGCTGGTCTACGATCTGCTTGCGACGCGATTCCTGGATCTTATAAACCTGCGCACGCGCCTCGCGCAGCTTCTGCTCGTATTCCGCGGTGCGGGCCTCGGCTGAAGCGATATCGGCTTTGGCTTTTTCGATCGCGCCCTCGGTCCGGGCATGCCGCTCCGCGAGTACCTGCTCCAGTTTGCGGTGCACGAGCACGCGATAAGCCGTCCACACCACGAGCAGGCTGATGATCGTGGGGATGGAAGAAAGCAGTAATTCGCCTACTTGCCTGAGTAACTGGTCCATTCTGTGAAATCTTTAAGTTGTCTCTGATTAGGAGCGGATCGGGGGCGTCCGGTAAACTATTTAAGTTATCATCCGGTTCGTTTGAGTGTCAACGCGAGCAGCCTTTGCGGCCCCCTGATTTTCAGCACTCAAAGCGCGATTTTTGGCATCGCGGGAGCTCACAGTGAAGGGGTGACCAGGCGGGCATCTAAGGTAAGAAAAAGTTCTAAACTCCTTGACTCCTGTCCCTGCAGGCCTAAAATAAAGACATCACCTCCGATCCGATTCAGGATCGAATGGGCTTGTGGCCAAGGAAACCGTCACCGCTTCTTGGTCTCAGGCCCATTTTGATTTTTGGTCTGATTTTCCTGCTGAAAACTCCGGACTCTCGCCAGTTCATCCTCAAGCGGCTGCGCATTCGCCACCACTGGAAGCCCGCTTTGCAGAATCGCGAGCGCCTCGTCAGCCCTGCCCTGACTCAGGCGAATCTCCGCCAGCAGCGGATACACGGCATTCGCTCTGGGATCGAGTTGCAACGTACGGTGCAAGGCTTCCGCGGCTTCGTCCAGATGACGCGTCTTGTAGAGAGCAATAGCGTAGGCATAGTTCGCCTGCCAGTTGCCCGGGGCTAGATCGCGCGTCTCCCGATACAGCTCGAGCGCCCGGGTAAAGTTGCCGTGTTTGAGATATTCATTTCCCAGCAACGCATGGGGACGCAGGGCCGTCGGCGAAACCTCAACAGCGTGCGTATATAACACTCTGTCATTCTTCCAGGTTGCCACCTGGTTCGTGCTGAGCAGAGCCAAAGCCACCGTCACTGCGGTGAGCGCCAGAACTCGCGGCATGGGATATCCGAATAGCTCATGGCTGCCGGCTGGAATCCACGCCAGGGCTGACGCCATCAGCAGGCACAATCCGTAAGACGCAAGGTATCCATAGCGATCGTGTGCCAGGTCAAACTCCGGCAGGCTGAGCACACCCGCAATCGCCGGGCCGATGGCCACCCACCACCAGAGAAGAAAAAATCCCAGAGTGCGCTTCCTGAACAGCGCCCAAACCGTGAAGGCTGCCAGGACGATTACAGCTAGCAAGGGCAGGAAAAAGTTCGACCAGCTCACCTTCTCGATGAGGCGAACGTCATACCAAGCCGCCAGATGCACGGGCCAGACTGCCTGCTTAAGATAAGTGACGATGAGCATGGGTCCCATGCGAACCACGTCCAGCCATGTGCGATGCTCCTGCGCCTTCACCAGCGCCGGCATGGCAATGGCACGAGCCGCCGCGTAGGCGAGTATGGCTGCCACCATGGAGACAGCCAAAGGAACCCATGGTTTCCGGGGGGATGGCTCACTCGGTTCGCGTTGAAACAGCACTTCATAAGCCAGGATCAGCACGGGCAGGGCAGCACCGGTCTCTTTGGTAAAGAGCGCCAGCGTTACCAGAATGGCGCACGCGAACAGCCATTCACGCCTGGCTGATTCGCGCCATTTGAAATACGCCAGAAATCCCGCGAAGAAGAAGACGCTCAGGAGCGGCTCAACCACCGCTGAAAGCCACGACACACTTTCCACATGCGCCGGGTGCAGCGCAAACAGCAGTGCGGCTGCGGCGGCAACGAAATCATTGCCGCTCAGCTTTTTTGCCAGCCCCCAGCCAAGCAAAACTCCAGCCAGGTAAACCACCAGGGACGAGAGGTGCCATAACCCGCCATGCAACCCGAACAGCTTATAGCTGAGAAGGGTCCATGACAGAAACAGTGGCCGATAGTAGATGGCCCCCGGACTGCTCTGCTGCCAGAGATCAGTGGCGAAAAATGCGGGCAGTGAAGCCCAGTGGCGGATGCTCTCGTTATCGAGGATATACGGCGTGTCGTCAAAGGACAGAAAACCAAACTGGCTCGCCTGGAGATAAACCAGCCCGGTAACAACCAGAAGGAGCGCTACAAAAAGAGCCTGACTGCCTTTCCGATTCATGGCAGTCCTTGAACCGGCTTGGCGCCCACCATCATGTACTGACCGCCAAAGGGCACCCTGCTCAGATAACGTTCAATCCCGCCAATGGCGAGATAGAGCTTTTCCGGGAAGTAGAGGAAGTATTCGGTCTGGCTCGCTGGAATACCCACCGCCTGCATGAGCCGCGACGAGAGGCGGGGCGACAAAAGCCGCGCATTCTCGTCCACGGGAGACCGCTTCACAATCCATTGAGTAACCGGATTGTATGTGTTGTGTTCGATCACGACGAGCAGACCGCCGGGCTTGAGAATCCTGGCCATCTCCTGCATCAGGGGCCGGCGATCTTCCAGCTCAACGTGATGCAGCAGGCATACCGCTGTGATCAGGTCCGCCGATCCGGACTCAAACGGCAAAGCCGAAACTGAGTTCTGCCGGCGCACGTTGAGGCCGTCACAATACGCGAGCATCTCAGCCGAGAGATCACAACCGCCCAGCGACCCAAAGGTGCCTTTGCCCAGCTTCAACAGGTCTCCGCGCCCGCAGCCCACGTCAAGCCAGTGCATGGCAGCCGGGTTCATCCGGCGCTTCTGCAACAGAGACAGCAGAAGGTCCATCTTGCGGCGATGAAAGAAGATGGCGTTATCGGTGAACAAACGCCGCACCGGATCGTCCAATTGCTCCATGTAAGAATGGGCAAACTGATCGAACTCTGCCTTGGCGGTTTTATTTTTCATGTGCGGCGAACGAGGCGCTCTTAGCCTGCGGGCGGCGCCGGACCAGGACTCCGGCACGGTCGCGCACCACCGTCTCAGCATCCAGATTCTCAAAGCCCGCGACAATATATAGAGGACGTCCTTTGGCTTCTTCGTAGATTCGCGCCAGATAGTCGCCGATCAAGCCGAGAGCAACCAGCGTGAAGCCGGAGAAAAAGCATTGCAGAAAAACCAGTGACGTCCAGCCCGGAACCACTTTTCCGGTGACCAGCGCTGCGTACGCTGCGTACAGGAAGTAGAAGAAGGAAAGTCCGCTCAGCACCACGCCCGCGCCCAGACTGATGCGCAGCGGCAGCGCGGAGAAGGAACAGATTGCGTCCCAGGCAAAGCGCAGCATCTTGGCCAGCGAATAGTTGGTCTCGCCGGCAAAGCGCGGGCGGCGCTCCAGGGGGATTACCGCTTCCTTCAAACCCAGCCACGCCACCAGCCCCCGCATGAACCGGTGTTGCTCGCGAAACTCGCGGATCAGCAGCACGGCCGAGTGGCTGAACAGCCTGAAGTCTCCGACCTCAGGAAGAATCCGGCGGTCCACCATCTTCCGCATGAACCAGTAAAACGCCCGGGCGGTGAAGCGCTTGAACACGGTCTCACCATCGCGGCGGACGCGCTGAGCGGAAACGACCTCATAACCCTGGTGGAATAGATCCAACATGGCGGGAAGCATTTCCGGCGGGTCCTGGAGATCGGCATCCATGGTTACCACGGCGTCGCCCTCAGCGAAATCAAAACCGGCGGTGATGGCTGCCTGGTGGCCAAAATTTCGCGAGAACGCCAGCACCTTGATTCGCGGATCGTTGGCAGCAAAGCCCTTGAGCAATGCCCTGCTGCCGTCCCGGCTGCCATCGTCAACAAAGAGCAGCTCGTAGTCGATTTCCTGCGCTTCCAGCACTTGCCGCAATGCGGCAATCAGGGCAGGCAGGTTCTCTTCCTCGTTATGTACCGGGATGACGACGGAAAGGAGCATTTGCTTCTATCAATGTCTATTGAGGATGAACGTATCACAGAAGCAGGCCGGGAGCGCCTGAAAAGTCGCTGGAGATCATCTCTTTAGTACATCACCTATGAACACCTGAGAGAGCGAGCAAGGAAAATGCCGGCGGGAATCAGCCCGTCCGCCGCGCTTTTGCCCGGGGTTTCACGACGTACCGATCAAGTACCCGTGCCAGCGATTCCGGCGCATCCACTTCCATGGTTACCGCGGAGTCCTTGAAGGTGCGCTTGAGCACGTGTGCCCGGGCTTCAATCTGGCTGAGCAGCTTGCCTTCGCTCTGCGGGACCGAGATTTTCAGCCGGCGCAGAGCGTCCACTTCCATGCGCTTATCGATGGCGGCGAGCAGCCGGTCAAGGCCGATTCCCTTTGCCGCCGAAATATAAACCGTATGATCGTCACTGATGAGCGACTTCCGCTGCGCCTCCGGCAGCAGGTCCAGCTTGTTCATCA
>JBAIYI010000845.1:0-2646 GCA_037915955.1 Terriglobales bacterium | reverse complement strand
ATCATGGGACCGTGCGCCGGCGGAGCGGTGTATTCGCCCGCGATCACCGACTTCATTCTGATGGTGGACAAGACTTCTTACATGTTCGTGACCGGGCCGGACGTGATCAAGACCGTAACCCACGAGGAAGTGACCAAAGACGAACTGGGCGGCGCGGGCACGCACAACGAGACCTCCGGCGTGGCACACTTCATGGCGCACGATGACGCCGAGTGCCTTTCGATGGTTCGCGAGCTGCTGAGCTTTATTCCGTCGAATAATCTTGACGATCCGCCACGGCGCGAATGTACGGATCCAATCGACCGCGCCGACGCGGAGCTGGACAGCACGGTGCCGGCAGAATCCACGCAGCCGTATGACATAAAGGACGTGATCACGCGGGTGATCGACGACGCGTATTTCTTTGAAGTGCATGAGCACTATGCCCGGAACATTGTTGTCGGCTTCGCCCGGCTGAATGGACGTCCTGTCGGGATTGTGGCGAACCAGCCGGCATTTCTGGCCGGCGTGCTGGACATCAACGCATCAGTGAAAGGCGCGCGGTTTGTGCGCTTCTGCGACGCTTTCAACATCCCGCTGATCACGTTTGAAGACGTGCCGGGCTTCCTCCCGGGAACGCAGCAGGAATACGGCGGAATTATTCGTCATGGAGCCAAGCTGCTGTTTGCCTTTGCCGAGGCCACAGTGCCCAAGCTCACGGTGATCACGCGCAAGGCTTATGGCGGTGCGTACTGCGTCATGTCGTCCAAGCACATCCGCACAGACGTGAACTACGCGTGGCCAACCGCCGAAATCGCCGTCATGGGGCCTGAAGGCGCGGTGAATATCGTCTACAAGCGAGAGTTGGAGCGGGCGGCGGCGAAGCACATTGAATCCATTCATGACCAGACCAAGTGGATGGAAGAAGTCCGCAAGGAAAAAGTGGAAGAATTCCGCGAGCGCTTTGCCAATCCATATATCGCCGCCGAGCGTGGCTATGTGGACGCGGTGATCCAGCCTCGCGAGACCCGCAAGCGGCTGATTGACGCGCTGGAAATGCTGCAGACCAAGCGCGACAAGAACCCGCCCAAAAAGCACGGGAACATACCGCTTTAGCAGGCCCGGATTAGTTATGGATGTGCGGGCTCTGCGCGTTGGGCTTGGCCCTGTGTCCGGCACCCGCGCTCGCTCCTACCTTCACGTTAAACGTAATCGGAAGACTTTTCGGCGGATAACACGCGTTGTTATCGCAAGCCTGATATTTAAATTCACCATGAACCGTGTAAGTATCGGCGGCCGCGCTGGGCGGAGCCACCACGCGTCCGGTGATCACCACGTCACCTGAGTAAACGCTCAGTTTTTGCGAGGGATCAAAGGGAAAGCTCATGAGCTGGCCGGCGGGATAGACCATGCGGCCGATCACCACGTCACCCGGCAGCGAGAGATGCAGCACCGTGGGGATCAACTCCGGCGCGCTGGGCTTGTTTGAGTTGATGTGAAAGCCCGGCTGAACGTGGAAGACGAACCTGATGGGCGCGTGGCTTCCCGGACGCACCGCCACGGTGCTCATGGGCTGGAACGTCACCCGCGACTGCTGGCCCAGTTGCGCCTGGGCTGCCAGCGTGCAAAGAAGCAGTAAGCAAAAACTAAATGTAAATTTTTTCATTAGCGTGCGGCTGCGCTGGCGGCGTGTTCATGCTCGTGCGACTCGCCCAGCGCTTTCTCAATATCGGCAACAATCACGGATTCGCTTTCCAGGCCCTTGATGCTGGCCACAACTTTTCCATTACGGTCGATGAAGAAGTTGTACGGAAGCCCATCCAGCCCGCCCCAGGACTCAGCAATCTTCTCCGAGCCCTTGGCGATGGGATAATTCACGCCCATCTTCTCCGCGAATTCGGAAATCGTCTTGTCGCTGGAATCGTCCATGGCCACGCCCACAATCTGCAATCCCTGAGGGCCGTATTTCTTCTGCAGGTCCACCAGCCATGGCATTTCAATCTTGCACGGACCGCACCACGTGGCCCAGAAGTTCACGATCACGGCTTTGCCCTTCAGCCCGGAAAGCTGGATCGACTCCGGATCGGGCTTCAGCGCGCCCACCTTAAGCACCTTCACCGTGAAATCCGGCGCCGGACTTCCCATTGCCGGCCCTTCATCTGCCGGCTTGAACACCGCCGCCAGCGCGCTCTTGCCCGTGCGCGAGAAATGCTGCCCCGCGAACAGGACCACCGTAATGACAACCACGACCGAGAAAATAAAGACAAGACTGCGTTTCACTGGATCAATAACCTCACAAGGCAAACCGGTTCAGGAACCCGAAATAGCTGGACAGTATGGTGAACTGTCCCATAAAAATCAGCACGCCAAAAGCCACCAGCACTACTCCGCTGCCAATCTCAACCCAGCTCAGGTAGCGGCGGAACCTGCCATAAAAGCCGAGAAACCCGTTGATGCCCACTGAGGTAATCAGGTACGGAATGGCCAGCCCCATGGAATAAATAAACAGCAGCAGGATGCCCTTGCGGACCGAGTCGGCGTCGCTGGCCACACCCAGAATCGCAGCCAGGATCGGCCCGATGCAGGGCGTCCAGCCGAAGGCAAACGCGAAACCCACCACAAACGCCCCAATCGGCGACTTGCCCCCTTGCACCGAGTGCAAGCGCT
>JBAIYI010000325.1:0-2139 GCA_037915955.1 Terriglobales bacterium | reverse complement strand
AAGGCTTACCGGTCAAAGCATGGAGAGCATGGCCACGGCATTTACGATCCACGGGAACTATCACGCGGATGACCGAAGCATTGAGTCCACTCTTAATCAGCTCAATACTCTGGCCAAGATCCTGGCTGGATATCCGGGTAGAAAAAATCTGATCTGGTATTCCGAAGGTTTCCCCCTGGACTTTTTCCCCGACAGCCTGGTCCAGGCTTATGGCGCCCACACACCGGAGAGCACAGGCCCGGATGGTACCGGCCCCGGCGCAGTGCTGACCACGACTCGTGAGACTTCCATGCGTGACTACTCAGCTCTGGTGAAAAAAGTTGCTCAGGCGCTGATGGCTGCACAAGTGGCTGTATATCCGGTGGATTCATCGGGGCTGGGCAGAGACAGCCATGTCTCATCCTTGCACACGATGAACGACCTGGCATCCCGGACGGGAGGCAAGGTGTATGCAAATCGCAACGACCTCGCGGAAAGTTTGCGGGCCGGAGTAGACGACGGCTCAACGTACTACACGCTCGAGTATTACCCCGACAATAAAAAATGGGATGGACAGTTCCGGGCCATACAGGTGAAGACCAGCACGCCGGGCGTTGCGCTGCGCTACCGCGAAGGATACTACGCGCTTGATCCGGAAAAACTACGGAAAGAGGAAACCGACAAGGCAGCAGAGGATTACAGCCGCATCCTCAAATTCGACGCGCCGACCGTAACAGGAATTCAGTTCCAGGCTGCCGTGCTGCCTCCTTCAAAGCAGACGGGGAACAAGGTCGTGGTCAATTTCGCCGTGGACCCGTACTCAATGAACTTCTCCAGAAGCGATGACGGCATGGAACGCGCGGTGCTGCATTGCACCGTCTGGGCCTATGGAAAAGACAAGAACAAGCCGATCATGTCCAAGAATGACGCAACTTCAGCGGCCGTCAAACCCGACGTTTACCAGCAGATCATGAAAAGCTACTTCCCTTGTAAGCAGCAGCTTGATCTTTCTGCAGGTACGTACACGCTCAAGTTGGGAGTGCTGGACCGCAACAGCAATCGCATGGGGACGCTTACCACCAGCGTGACTGTGCCTTGAGACCCTGAGGAGTCTCCAGGGATGAGCGCCGGACATTCCGGCGCTTTTTGTGCTTTCTGCACCGGCGTTGCCCTCAGTGGTTATAGTTATTGCTGGTACTCCGGTGCACCTGGTTCTGCACCTTCGGTATCACCTTGTATTGCGGCGTCCCTGCGCTGCATCTCGCAATCTTCCGTAAAATAGAAACATGACCAGCCGTCCCATTGCGGAAACTGCGCGCAACACAATGCTCTTTCGCGAGATTGTGAGCATTGCGATTGACTCCTTCCGCACCAGCAAGGTCCGCTTTGCCCTGACGGCGCTGGGCATGGTGATTGGGACGGGTTCGCTGATCATGGTGGTCACCATCGGGCTCACGGGCAAACAATATGTAATGAACCAGATCCAGGCGATCGGCGCCAACCTGATCTACGCGTACTACGAGGCGGGCAGCAATGCCTCCGTGACCACCGGCGGTGGCAACGACTATCTCACCGTGGAAGACATGCGCGCGGTCCAGCAGGAAGTACCGGGGATTCAGGCAGCTTCCCCAATGATTGAGTTGCATGACCGCATCGGGGTGGGCGGCGGAAAAGAGCGCGACATCCTTGTGCTGGGTGTCTCGCCGCAATATTCGACGGTCCGCAACCTTGAAGTTCTTGCCGGACGCTTTTTTGACGACCAGGATTCCATGTCTCGCGCCCACGTGGCTCTGGTAACCCAGCAGTTCGCGACCCGCGTTTTTGGCGGCCAGAGTTCGGCCATCGATCGCGAAATCAAGATCAATGGCCTGCCGTTTGTGATCATCGGGACGTTCCGGGAGCGGGTGGAGACGTTCGGGCAGTCCGAAATCGCGGGCGATACTGTGCTCATCCCCGCCAGCGTCGGCAAGTACTTCACCGGTAATGACGCGGTCAAACAGCTCTTCTTTTCTGTCTCCGATGCCGGCGATGTCCCGCGAGCCACGGAGATGATTCAGCAGGTGTTGCAGTCCCGGCATCGACCGGAGTCGGTGTATCGGGTGGAAAACCTGACGCAGCTGCTTCAGGTTGCCGGCAAGACCGCCAACGCCTTAACTCTTG
>JBAIYI010000541.1:0-6402 GCA_037915955.1 Terriglobales bacterium | reverse complement strand
CCCAGCCGAAGCCGCTAACGATCAATTTGCCGCAGAACATGGATTTTTCCAAGTCGGCGCCGCTGCTGCCCAATCCATTTGCGCGTTACATCCCTCGGAGCGTACCCCAGAATTCATTCGCCAATGGCCCCAAACTGGAGAGCCTGATTCAAAACGGCAAGCTGATGCTGTCGCTGGACGATGCCATTTCGATTGCATTGCAGGACAACCTCGACATCGCTATCTTCCGCTTCAACCTTTCGATTGCGGGCACTGACATTCTCAGGACCAAAGCCGGTGGCTTGCCGTTAGGTACGGCATCCGGTGTGGTCCAGAACACTCCTGGTGGCGGAGTTGGTGGCATTGGCGGTGGCGTGAGCGGCACGGGCGCCGGAGGAACCACTGCCGGAGCGGGAGGCGCGGGAGCAGGCGCAGCCGGAATTGTCTCCACCACCAGCGGTGCCGGCCCGGGCGCGCCAAATTACGATCCGGTGCTTGCCGCGAACCTGCAAATCGAGCATGCTACCTCACCCGTAGCCAATCCCTTTATCTTTGGTGGAATTCCGGTTTTGCAGCAGAACACCGGCACTGCGAACTTTACCTACCTGCAGGGATTTTCCCCCGGCACGAATCTCGTGGTGACGTGGGATAACTCTCGTACGACCACGAATACACCGTTCAGCACATTTAATCCCGGATTGAACGGAAGCTTCCGCGCAACCCTGACCCAGCACCTTTTACAGGGGTTCGGGCGGAAGATCAACATGCGCTTCATCCGCCAGGCGAAAAACAACCAGAAGATCACTGAGCAGGGATTCAAGAACCAGGTGATTTCCACGGTCAGCCAGATAGAGACTATCTACTGGAATCTGGTGAACGCCTACGAAGACGTAAGGGTGAAGGAGCGGTCACTGGGGCTCGCGCAGAAGACACTTTCAGATAATCAAAAGCAGGTGCAGATCGGGACGCTGGCGCCTCTGGACGTAGTACGGGCACAGAGCAGCGTGGCCGCCGCCGAGCAGGATCTGATCATCTCCCGGACCACGCTGCAGCTTCAGGAACTGACGATGAAGAACGCGCTTACGCGTGATCTCTCCTATAACTCGCCGTTGATGCAGGCGCAGGTGGTGCCGACAGACACCATCCAGATTCCCGAGGACGAGAATCTGCCTACGCCAGAGGAGTTGATTCAGCAGGCGTTTGCGAATCGCCCTGATTACATTCAACAGAAGATTAATTTGCAGAATGCCGAGATCAACATGATGGGCGCAAACAATGGCGTACTGCCGAGCATCGATTTGGTTGGGTTCTACGGAGCATCCAGTCTTGCTGGCGTGGAAAATCCATTGTCGAAGAGCCCTTCGGGAATACCCACCACTGGATTTGGAGATGCCTTCGGGAACCTGTTCAATTCGTCGGCTCCTGACAAGGGCGTGGGCCTCGTGATCCAGATTCCCATTGGAAATCGTGCTGCGCAAGCCACGCAGATACGTTCGCGGCTGGAATATCGGCAGTCGCAGTTGAGTCTGAAGCAGTTCGAAAACGCGATCGCAATCCAGATCCGGAACGATGTTTTCACCGTGCAGCAAAACCGGGCCCGTGTTGCGGCCGCGCAGAAAGCGCGTGAGCTCGCGGCACAGACGCTCGATGCGGAACAGAAGAAATACAATCTGGGCGCGTCCACTTATTTGGCAGTCTTGCAGGATGAACGTGACCTGGCTCAGGCGGAGTCGAACCTGGTTACCGCTATGACGAACTATGCCATTTCCAGGGTAAGCATGGATAAGGACACGGCGCTTACACTTGAGCGTAACAATATCCAAATCGATGAAGCGGTGACTGGTAACGTTAAGACTCAGCCTGCTGTTCCCGGCGCAGTTCGCAATGTGAATGCGATCCAGGACGCGACAAACCCGCCCGGACAACCACCGAAGCAGCAACAAATGAAATAAGTATAATTCTGTTTAAGAAGCTTCTAAAAGAGCCCGGTGTTAACAGCCGGGCTTTTATTTTGGCGATAAGTGGTAAGTGCTTGTCGGCCCTAAACCCTACAATCTAAGCGGAAACTACCCTGTTCAAACCGGCTACTCTGATATATATTCGTGCGGCAACATCCCCCTTGTACTCGTTTCCGTGAGGTGAATCCATGCGTCTGCTGTGTGCAGTATTGCTTACACTCTGCTCGTTACCTGCCCTGGCCCAGAAAGAGGACTGGCTGCCGATCACACAACAGGACCTGCAGTACAAGGAAGTGCCCGGCGCTCCGGGTACGGCAGCGGTTCAGCTTTATTATGCGAACTACATTGTGGACTCGGCTCCCTACGAGTTCATCTATCACCGGATCAAGATCCTCAATGAAAGCGGAAAGTCGCAGGCCGACGTTGAGATTCGAGTGGATCCAGGCACGAGCCTGGGGAACCTGAAGGCGCGCACAATCCATCCGGATGGCTCCATCGTTGAATTTACCGGAAAGCCGTTCGAAAAAACGGTAATCAAGGGACGTGGTTTCAAGTTCATCGCGAAAACCTTTACCTTCCCGGAGGTCACTGTAGGGAGCATCATTGAGTACAAATACCGACTGAACGACTACACATCGGATTACTGGGTGCTGCAGCACGATTTATTCACAGTTCATGAAAAGTTTGCTTTTCATCCAGGGGAGATCCAGGCGTCGCTTTCCTGGGTAGGGACGAACCTCGGAGACCGGAAGCCAGTGAAGAAAGACGGCTGGGAACTCGAACTCGACAACATGCCGGCCTTTGAAGAAGAGGCAAGCATGCCTCCTGCGGTGAATTATGAGCCCACAGTACAGTTCTTCTACGTTCGGGAAGATATCAATAGCGCCGACAAGTTCTGGCGTGAGGTGGGGAAGGAGCTTAACGAGCGAAATGAGCGCGTGATAGGAAATCATAAAGAGGTGCGCGAAGCCGCATTGCAGGCGATCGGAAATGAGACTGATCCTGAGAAAAAGCTGCAGAAACTCTATGAGCGTGCCCAACAGATCAGAAATCTCAGCTATGAGCGAGACAGGACCGAGCAGGAGAGGAAGAAGGAGAAGCTGAAGGAGAACGAAAGTGTGGTCGACGTAGTCAAGCGTGGCTATGGCGATTGGGAAGATATCACGGCGTTTTTCGTGGGCATGGCGCGCGCTGCGGGCTTTGATGCCACGATGTTATATGTATCAAACCGAAGAGACTCGTTTTTCTCCGATAAGCTTCTTACGATTCGCACGCTTGGCGGCAGGATTGCACTGGTGACGCTGAATGGAAAACAGATTTACCTTCAGCCTGGAGTTCTTTATTGTCCCTACGGCTTGTTGCGGTGGAGCAATACTTCGACCCAGGCTTTCAGAGTAGACAAGAAGGGTGGCGCGTTTATCACAGTTCCACCCCAAACCAGCGATCGCTCACTGACGAAAAGAACAGCGAAAATGGCGCTCAGTGAAGACGGCACATTGAAGGGCACGGTTACGGTGGATTTCGAAGGCGAAGAGGCGCTGGAACATCGCCTCGATGCGCGTGATCGAGACGACGCCGGAAAGAAGAAGGACCTCGAAGACGAGCTCAAACAGTGGCTCCCGGGCGGCGCCAAAGTCGAGCTCGCGAGCGTGCAGGGTTGGGATACACCGAATACCCCGCTAACAGCCACCTTCCAGGTTGAAATTTCAGGCTATGGTTCAAGCGCAGGCAAACGCTACCTGTTTCCTTCCATGCTTTTCGTGCCTGCCCAGAAACATGCGTTCGAACACGGTGAGCGGAAGTATCCTGTTTATTATCCCTATGCATTTACGGAGCATGACAGGGTGAGCATTCAGCTGCCTGCGGGGTACTCACTGGAGACTGTGCCGTCAAAACAGGACGTGCAAATTCCATACGCACATTTCCAAAGCGTGAATGCGACGGATGGAAAGCAACTTGTTTCAGAGCGTGCGCTGGCGTTCAACGCCATTTTTGTCCCCCTCAACCAATATCAGGAGTTGAAGGGGTTTATGTCCAAAGTTCAGGACAGCGATGAACAACAGGCCGTGCTGCGCCAGGGGGTGACAAATGCACAAAAAGGCAACTAAATGGCTGCTCTGCGTAATTTTGGGATTGACCAGCCTGCAGTCGTGGGCAGAGGCGCCTGAGTGGCTGCGTGCCCTCGCTCGCCAGCCGCAGAAGAAGTACGCCGATGATGCCAATGCCGTCGTGCTTCTGAATGAACAGGATCTCTCCGTGAATGGCAAAGGAGAGATGATCATGCATGGCAGAGTCGCGTACCGCATTCTCCGCCCCGAAGGGCGCGACGCATACTCCAGATACGGCATTGATTTCAACAATGAGACAAAGGTGCAATCCATGCACGCGTGGAGCATCACGGCCAAGGGACAAGAGTACGAAGCCAAGGATAAAGACGCATTTGAACGGAGCCTTACCAGTTTTGAGATCTATTCTGACGCGAAAGACCGGATCATAACCGTTTCGGGTGGAGACGTGGGCACGGTTACGGGGTTTGAATACGAACGCAAACATCGCCCATACACGTATGAGGATGAATGGGATTTCCAGCGAGATATACCGGTAGAACGCGCCCGCTATGCCCTGCACCTTCCTCCGGAGTGGGAAATCAAAGCATATTGGATGAATCATCCCGAGCAGCAACCCAGTGTTCAGGGCGGAAACTATCAGTGGGAACTTACGGACATACCGCGCCTTGAGCGCGAATATAATCGGCCGCCAGAGGAGGCCATCGCGGGCCGGATGATCGTCCTGTTCAGTGCGGACAAATTCAAGTCCCGCACCTACAGCAACTGGTCAGAACTGGCGGCCTGGCACGCGCAGCTCTCTGCAAGTGCGTTTGACTCGAGTCCGGGCTTGCAGCAGAAGGTGCAGGAGCTTGCGCCGGCGAACCTGTCGCAGATGGAAAAGATCAAGGCGCTGGCAAGATTTGCCCAGAGAGACATCCGCTACGCTGCAATTGAAATCGGGATAGGCGGACTGAAACCCCATGCGGCTTCAGAGGTCTTTTCACACCGATATGGTGACTGCAAGGACAAGGCAATGCTGCTGAAGTCCATGCTGGCGCAGATCGGTGTGAAATCCTACCTGATGCCGATTCGCACTGACCGCGGCGTCTTCACCGAAAAATCGCCGCCCAATCTCAACTTCAACCACGTGATCATTGCTATTCAGCTCCCGGATGCAAGCGTCAAGCAAGACTTTCCTGCGATCTACGAGCATCCTAAGCTCGGCCGAATGCTGATCTTTGATCCCACTGCTGAACTGGTGCCGTTTGGCCAATTACCGTATTTCGAGCAGGACAATTACGCGTTGCTGGTGATGGAAAACGGTGGCGAACTCATCCATCTTCCTTTGAGCCGCCCCGAGCAAAACCAGATTGTGCGCACTGAAAACCTTAAACTTCTACCCGATGGAACCTTGAAGGGGGAAGTGGTGGAATCCAGGTCAGGCTATTTCGCCGCCGGTGCCAGAGACCTGAAAGACATCTCGGTTCAGGACAAGAAAAAAGTAATCGAGCACATTCTGGGGCAGGCGCTGGCCAACTTCCAGGTGGATAGCTTCGATATCCAGAACGCCGATGACATAGATAAGGACTTGATCCTGCGCTACACGTTCACCGCCGGGCACTACGCCAAGAACGCCGGTCCTCTTCTTCTGGTTCGTCCGAGGGTGATTGGGGAGATGGCGGATTACTATGACGCAACCAAGCCTCGCCACTACGCTTATCAACTCAGGGCACCATTCCTGACGAAGGACAGCGTGGAAATTGCATTGCCTGAAGGGTACAAAGTGGACGAACTGCCCGACCCGGCAAAAAAAATCGTTCCTTTTGCCGAATACACCAGCAAGGCCGAAGCCAGCGGCAACGTGCTGAAGTACTCGCGTGAATACAAAATGACGACTACGTTGGTGCCACTCGAAAAGATGGACCAGTTGAAGTCACTTTTCGGCCAGATCAATATGGATGAGAAGAACATGGCGATCCTTAAGAAAGCCAACTGAGCTTTCGTCACAAACTTTGAGCCCCGCTTTGGCGGGGCTTTTTGCTGTGATGAGGGCTGCCTGGCAGCTTGTTGGCGAGGCCGGTTGATCGGCTTGCCGCCTGTTTTCCGCATCTTCTATGATTAGGTGAGACCTCTTATGGCAGATCAGACCAGAAAAAACCCACCCCAGAGCACCATCGCGGAAAATCCGGCAGCCGAAATCTTTGAGGGCCGCCGGCCGGCCGAATCCGAAAAGCAGTGGGCGGAAAAGACCCTTGCCCCAACGCTGGAGAAAGCTCCGGAGAAGCCGGTTGGCGCTGCCACGGGCACGAACCTGGATGAGAACGGTAATGCCCGCTTTACCACCATCAGCGGCATTCCCATCCGCCGGCTCTACACGGAAGGTGATCTGCCGGCCGACTGGGCTTACGACCAGTACC
>JBAIYI010000735.1:0-5109 GCA_037915955.1 Terriglobales bacterium | reverse complement strand
CAGAGCTGGCCGGCAAAGACTTCTCCCGCAATCACCGTTCCTGCTCCCACGCCATTCACCGGGAAGAAGCTGCTGCTGGTGGATAAACCCGATTCCACGCAGACTTATTTCCGGATCGGCAACGTGGGCATCGCGCGCACAAATCCGGACCGCGTATATCTGGAAGTGGTGAACACTTTGTTCGGCGGCCGCTTCACCTCCATGATCAACACCGAGCTGCGCATCAAGACCGGACTCACGTATGGTGCAGGTTCCGGCTTTGACCGGCGAAGGCAGCCCGGGTCGTTCTTCATCTCCACTTACACCCGGAACGCCACTACCGCTGAGGCGATCGATAAGACTCTTGAGGTTTTGAAGCAGCTGCACGAAAAGGGCGTGACCGAAGACCAGCTCAAGTCTGCCAAGGCTTACATCCAGGGACAGTTTCCGCTCGACCTGGAGACCGCCAGCCAGCTTGCCAACCTCCTTACCGAACTCGAGTTCTATGGAGTGGACGAGCACGAGATCAACGATCTTTACGCGAAGATCAACGCCATGACGCTGGCTGACGCTCAGCGCGTAATCAAACAGTACTACCCAATGGACAATCTGGTGTTTGTGCTGATTGGAAAAAAATCAGAGATCGGCGATGCCGTGAAGAAATATGCGCCGAAGATGGAGACCATCGAGATCACCGATCCGGGGTTCGGGGCGAACGCACCCACCGCAAGCGCAGCGAAATAGACACTGTTCCGCCGCTCTTGCAGCTCACGCATGGAAGAAAAATGGGGAGCCTGATCAGGCTCCCCATCAGTTTTTTCCAGTCTTCGAGACTAGAACTTGACCTTCGCCTGCAGCGACATCGTACGAGAGTTGCTGGAGAAGGTAGAGCTCGGATCCAGGAAGTGCTTATCCGCCGGATTCAGATACGAACTCCGAACAGCGGGAGTTGTGTTTCCGAACGACTGCACGTCATTGATGACACCTGCAACATACTGCGGGTGGTTGAAGAGGTTGGAAACGTTGGCGCCAAATTCCAGATTCACGCGCTCATTTACGCTGAAGCGCTTGTGAACGCTGAGATCGATGTTGTCGATCGGCGGCAATTGGACGGTGTTGCGTCCGGCTGTCGCCAGCGCGCCGAGCTGGGCAACGATGTATTGCGCATTCGGGTTCTTGGCCAGGTAACCAACCAGGAACGGACGCGATGCTGTGCTACCGCACGCAACTGTCGTGGGCAAAGCGCTAGTGCATAGCGCTGTGACGCCACTGCCGGTGCCTGACGCTCCGCTGGGGTTGAAGACAGCGCGATCGCCAGCCGTATCGCCGTTCAGGTTGCTATCCACACCGCTCTGGACGTCAGCCCACTCGCCCGTCTCGTAGGTGTAGATGGGAGAGAACTGCCAGTTGCCGACCAGATTCTTCATGAACCAGTTGCCATGCTTGTACCACGGAACGTCATAAACAGCCGCAAAGGTCAGTCGGTTGCGATGGTCAAGCGCCGAGTTGGACCTGTCCGCGTTGATGTTCTGGAAATCCTGTCCTCTGCGCGGAGTTACCAGCGTGCTGAAGAAGTCAGCAGTGCTGTTGTCAATGTTGTGGCTGAACGTGTACGCCCCCTGGAACTGCAGGCCGTTAGTGAAGCGACGATTTACCTGTAGTGAGATTCCGTGATAGATCGAGCTGCCAAGGGGGGTGAACTGCGTGATCACGCTGGTGAACCCGGCATTTTTAAAGGCCGGCAGGATGGCGGAGCCTCCCTGGTTCGCCAGCAGTGACGCGAGTGTGATGGTGGAAGCGTCCAGAGTTGCCTGGCTGGGCGCGGTCAGATAGGTGGGCAGGAACTGGGATGAGCTGACGCGAGGCCCGCGGTCGATCTGCTCCTGCACGTTCAGGTGGTATCCGTGGGTTCCCACGTAGCGGACTTCGACGGTGTAGGCACTGCCAAACGAACGCTGTACGCCCAGGGTCCACTGGATTGCGGTCGGCAGTTTGATGTCTTCAACCACATGGTTCGAGGTTGCAGCACGCGCAGCCGCGGGAGTGGGGAACGTGGTGAGGCCAGTGCCGCCCGGCTTGATACCGCCATTCGCCAGGAAGTTGGGGGTTTGGTTGTTCACATCCACATCAATCGTGGATCCGAACTGCGGGGGCAGAGACAGGATTCCGATGTTGTCATAAAGGACGTCATAACCCATCGAGATCCCGCCGCGAACCACCATCTTCTGGTCGGTCCCGGGCGTGTAGGCAAAGCCCAGGCGCGGAGCAAACGCATTCTTGGGATAGTGCGGTTCACCGAAGGTGATCAGTCCCGGCACATTGGAGATCTGGTTCAGAGTCTGCTGCCGCTCCGTGAATGGAACGGTAGTGTATTCGTAGCGCAAGCCAAGGTTCAGCGTGAGGTTGCGGCGAATTTTCCAGTTGTCGTTGGCGAACCAATAGAATCCGACCTGGTCACCATAGTAGTTGCTATTTCCGGTGCTGCGTTCTCCCAGGTCGTCCGGGCTGAGGTCGAAGATGTAGGAGTTGAGAGCCTTGTAATCATAGTCGCCTCGAGAACGCTGTGTGAACTGCTGCGGCGAGATGTACTTGCGCAACTCCGTTCCGAACTTCAAGCTGTGGTTGCCCTTGGTCCAGGACACGTTGTCAATTGCCTGATAGGTATTCTGGATGGCGAACTGAGGGCCATTGGGATCAGGTCCCACTTGCAAACCGAGATCAGCAATCTGGATGTTGGGAAAAGAATCCAGACCAGGGAAGGCAAAGTTCCCGGTATCAACGTTGCTGGTGCTGCGATGGAAGCCAAGCCGGAACTCGTTCAAGAGGCTTGGGGTGAAGGTATGGACTTCCTGAATGGTGGCGAAATGGTTTCTGACTGGCAGGTTGGTGAAGAAAACCGGGAGCTGCGCCGCCGTGTCAATCGCATCAAGGGCATTGTAAATATCACGCACGGTGATGCGGTCATTGGAACGGAGGTCGTAGTCACCGGAAACCACCAGCGTTTTTGTATTCGAGAAATTGGGAGCGGTGATTGGGAGTGCTCCGATGGGAACGTCAATTCCACCGACAGTCGGGCCAATATGAACGGTCCCGGTCTGCGTCGGTGCAGCTGGTACGAACTGCTTCAATATCGAAACATTCGTTGCGGACACACCCGGAAACGCAGCTATCTGCGCAAAACCTGCCGCGGTCGGGCTGTCGACGGTGCCAGCCGCGCCCGCCTGGCCGACAGACTCGCGCTCGTAGTTCACGAAGAAGAACGCCTTGTTCTTGATAATCGGGCCGCCGATCTGGCCACCGTAGCGGTTATCGTCAAAGCGAGGATTCTTCGGAGGCAGACCTGCTGCGATCAACGGCCGCGCGGTGTTGGCGTCAATCGCATTCAGGTTCCGGTTCTTCATGTACTCGTAAGCAAGACCGTGGAAGCTGTTTGTTCCGCTCTTCACCACCTGGTTGAACTGGCCGCCATTGGAGTGACCAAACTCGGGACTGAAGACGTTTTCCAGCACCGTGAATTCCTGCACAGCATCGTTGGGCACGATGAGTGACGGCCCGGTGACGGTCTTGTCATTGTTGTCGACACCGTCAATCGTGAAGTTGTTGTTGCGCGGTCTCTGTCCTCCCACTGAAGGACCGGAGCCTGCTCCGATGCCGCCGCTGCTGGCAACGCCCGGCTGCAGCAGGGCCAGGTTCAGAACGCCGGAGGCGCCCGCCGCCACAGTTGGGTAATCCTGCAGTTTATTGTCGAAGGTAGTTCCAAGCTGCGACGTGGTTGTATCAATCGTCGCCGCCTCGGTCTGCACCTCAACCGTAATATTCACCTCGCCAATCTCCATCTGGAGGCGTGCCGAAGCGGTTTTGTTCAGCTCGACGGGAAAGTTACTGATCACCGTAGCCTTGAAGCCTTTCGCCGTCGCGGTGAGCGTGTAAATTCCGACCGGCAAGTTAACAAAGTGGAATTCGCCGCCGGCGTTTGAGGTGGTTGTGAAGCTCTGGTTTGTCTCGACGCGAGTCGCTTTGATTTGCGCGCCGGCAACTACGCTGTTTGTCTTGTCCACCACAACGCCGGAGATGTCTCCGCTTGTGGCTTGGGGGAAGGCACTCGCACAAAGTAAAACAAGAGTGGCGAGAACCAGCAGGCATGCGCGCATCGTGCGATGCGCACATAGCATACGCAGTGTCATGAATTGTCTCCTGGGTGTTCTTAAGTACCCCGTGCTCCGGCAAAGCTTGCCGGTCGAGCAGTCTTGCTCTCGGGGGGCCGAATCGAGGCCGGAAGGTATTGGGCCGCCCGCCCTAACTTTTGGTACGGACTGTTACTTTGGTACTAAGTACCGCAAGAGTATGGCCAACGCCTCAATTATTAAGAATCAATAAGATGGAACATTAAGAGTACAAAAAATGGAATATTCCGGCGATTGTCCTCCGGAAATTCGTACCCATTCGAATGCCGCTTATCCACGCGTGAGGACGGTAAGAGACTGATACACTGCACATTTGACGGTGCTGGAGAACATATCGATTATTCGCGACCGCATCTCCGCGGCCGCCCAGCGTGTGGGCCGCGACCCCGACGAAATCACGCTGATGGGCGTGAGCAAAACCGTTGAGCCCGCGCGCATCCGCCAAGCCTACGAAGCCGGGATACGCGTTTTTGGTGAGAACCGTGTGCAGGAGTTTGCGGAAAAGAGCTCCGCGCTCGCCGACCTTGCGGATGCGCAATGGCGGCTCATCGGCCACCTGCAAAGTAACAAAACCAAACGCGCTGCCGAATTGTTCAGTGCGGTGGATTCGGTGGACTCGCTTCGGCTCGCCGAAAAACTTAACTCGGCTGCCGCTGAACTGGGCAAGAAACTCGAAATCCTGATCGAAATCAAAGTCGGAACGGAAGAAACCAAAGCAGGCATTCCGCCGGCTTCACCCGAACTGGAATCACTGCTCACCGCCGCGCCACGCCTGCAAAACCTGACCATCCGTGGGCTGATGGCGATTCCGCCACACACCGACGATCCTGACGGCGCGCGGCCTTATTTCCGATTGTTGCGCGATCTGCGTGACAGGATCATTGCTCGCACGCTGCCAGCCGTCAGCATGGACGTGCTGTCCATCGGCATGTCGCATGATTTCGAG
>JBAIYI010000379.1:0-5805 GCA_037915955.1 Terriglobales bacterium | reverse complement strand
ACTTAAACATCATCACGCTCCCGCTATTGCTTTTGTGAATGAAGAGAAAGTTCTCCGTAATGGGTTGGGACCGCAAAACCACGCAATTCTTAATGATTGGATCGCGCGCGGCAATGAACTGGGCAATCATGGCTTCGCCCATCGCGACCTGAACGCTCTTTCCGTCGAGGAATTTGAAAAAGAAGTGACCGACGGCGAGGCCTCGATAAAGCCTCTGATGGCGCGCACCGGCAAGTCGCTCGGCTACTTCCGGTTTCCTTTCAATCACACGGGAGACACGCAAGAGAAGCACGACGCAGTTTCGGCGTATCTGAATGAACAACGATACCAAGTAGCAACCTGCACGATCGACACGTCTGACTGGATGTTTGCGCGCGCTTACGGCCTGATGCTGGATCGCAGGGACTCCGCAGGAGCACGCCGGTTACGAGCCGCTTATCTGGAATACACTCACCAGGAGATCGAGTACTACGCGCGACTCAGTACACAGATCTTTAGCCGCGAAGTTCCTCAGGTAATCGTGCTGCACGCGAATCGTCCGAACGCCGCCACACTCGACGCAGTCCTCACGATCTTCGAGAAGCTTGACTATCACTTCGTCACGCTTCGACAAGCGCAGTCTGATCCTGCTTATCAAACCCCGGACACGTACATCACTCAATACGGATGGATGTGGGGCTATCGCTGGGCCAAAGAACTCAAGATCAAAGTCGATGGACGACTGGAGCCGGAAGTCCCGCAGTGGGTGGAAGAATATAAATAATCGGAACCAGTGCTGGAGCCCAAAGTCCCGAGCTAGGATTCTGGATCGTCTCGCCGTGCTGACTCACGATTGGTTCCAGCAAGCGCACGCTCAGTGCTGACGTGGAGGAAACTTCTGCAGGACGTGCGCTTTACGCGCCGGCTTGGTGCTAAATATGCCGTTCAACCATTTACCCGTGGGCAGGCAGGCCATTGCCATCAGGATCACCGCACCGATTTCAACTGCGACCGGATAAACCGGTTGGTTCCAGTAATTGAGGTAGGGAAACACGCCGTACTGGCGTGCTTTGAGCAGGCCGTAGATGAGAAAGAAAAGTCCGACGTAGAAAATGCGGAGCCTGTATTTCAGCTTCATGGCATTCGGAAGGCCAGTTTAGCACTGGCATCTCCCACCCTGCTCCCGGGAATCCAACCTTGGTTGCTCATTTTATCGCCTGCAGGAGAGGAATCATCCCATGCCACAGTTCGTCAAAGACGTTGAAGAAATCCGCCGGCGCGCCGCGGAAAAGATGGAAGATGGCGCCGTAACCCAGAGCTATCGCGGTGATGTTGACAAAGCTATTTCCATTCTCAATGAAGCGCTGGCAACTGAGATCGTCTGCGTGCTGCGCTATATGCACCACTACTTCATGGCCACCGGTGTTCATGCGAAGGCGGTTTCAAAGGAGTTCAAGGAGCACGCCGACTCCGAGCGCGAACACGCCGACCTTCTGGCCGAGCGCATTCAACAGCTCGGCGGGAAGCCCGATTTCAATCCCAAAGGCCTGCTGGAGCGCTCTGTTTCACAGTACGTGGAAGGTGAGACCCTGGCGGACATGATTCGCGAAGACCTGATCGCCGAGCGCACCGTGATCGAGGTCTACCACGAGATGATCCGCTATTTTGGCGACAATGACCCGACTACAAGAATTATTCTTGAGCGTCTCCTCAAAGACGAGGAAGAGCACGCCGACGATCTCTCCGACCTGCTTTACATCACGAATCCTGAAACGGCGAAGACTGAAGGTCAGGACCCGGGCACAAATCCGCTAAAGATCGATTCGCAGCAGAGCCAGAGGCGCTCGGGAACGAAGCAGTCAGCTGGCAGACAGCCACAGTCCGCCGCGCAGCAAAAAGAATCGCGGGCGCCCGGGCCACAGGACAGGGCCACTCAAGCCCAGCCAAGTCAGGAAGTAGAGAATCAGCCGGACCGTGATCGCGAACGCAGCCGCATCCTTAACGAGATGCGATGGATGGGAAAGAACAAGAAAAAGCCGGCAGCGTAGAGCGGCACTCAGCAATCAGCAGACAGCACTCAGCCCCGTGACATTTTTGCTGGCCTGAAAATGATTAGCTGATCGGGTTTGACTGGTTAGGAACTTAGCAAATGAAAAAGGGGAGAGCGGCTACCCACTCTCTCCCATTTTCTTAGTAGCTGTACCAGTACTGTTTTCCTTCTGAAAATTTGTTTCAGGGCTGAATCCTGAGTGCTGAGTGCTCTTCTACCTGGAACTCGCCTGCGTCTTGGCGGCCGAAGAGTTCACACCGTCAACCACGCCGAGCTGCGCCAGCATAAACGCGTAATCAAACGCAATCTCATGGAAGCGGTCATAGCGGCCCGAGGCACCGCCGTGGCCTGCGGCCATGTTGGTCTTCAGCAGCAGCACTGACTTGTCGTCCTTAAGCGTACGCAGCTTGGCCACGTATTTTGCCGGCTCCCAGTACATCACCTGGCTGTCATTGAAGGAGGTCTTCACCAGTATGGCCGGGTACGCGCCTTTCTTCAGATTGTCGTAGGGTGAGTACTTGAGCATGTAATCGAACGCCGGCTTCTCGTTGGGATTGCCCCATTCCTCGTACTCCGGGACCGTCAGCGGCAGCGAGGCGTCGAGCATCGTGTTCATCACGTCCACGAACGGCACGTGTGACACCACAACCTTGAACAGATCAGGCCGCAGATTGGTGACGGCGCCCATCAGCAGGCCGCCCGCCGATCCACCTTCAATCGCGATCTTGTCCCGGGCACCATATTTGCTTGCCACCAGGTGCTCGGTGCAGGCGATGAAGTCGGTGAACGTATTCATCTTGTTCATCATGCGTCCGGCATCATGCCATTGCTTGCCCATATCGGCCCCGCCGCGGATGTGGGCATAGGCCATCACAACGCCGCGATCCAGCAACGACAGCCGCGTGGCATTGAAGGTGACAGGCAAGGTGAACCCGTAAGAGCCGTATGCGTAGACGTAGAGCGGATTCGAGCCATCCGCTTTTTTCATATCCTTGCGATATACGACTGACATTGGGACTTTCACGCCGTCTTTGGCGCTGGCCCACACCCGCTCTGACTGATACTTCGTCGGGTCGTAACCTCCCGGGACTTCCGTCTGCTTCAGCAGCGTGGAGGTATGCTTCTCCACGTCGTAGTCAAACACTGAAGCCGGCGTGATCAGCGACTGGTAAGCGTAACGGAAATATCTCGTCTTGAACTCGCGGTTCGTCTGCGGCATGGACGTGTAAACCGGCTCGGGATAGGTGATCCGCTTCTTCTCGCCTGTGGTGAAATCCACAACCGTAAGCTCCGGCAGGGCATTCTCACGTTCGACGAGGACATAGAAGTCCTGGAAGAGTTCCACCCGCGTGAGCATCACGTCGGGGCGGTCAGGGACGATCTCTTTCCAGTTTTCTTTGAACGGAGCGCTCACCGGCGCAGTCACCAGGCGGAAGTTGCGTCCCTTGTCATTGGCGCGAATGAAGAACTGGTCGCCGCGATGGTCAACGTAATATTCAACGCCCTGCTGGCGCGGGCTGATGAGTTTCCACTCACCCTGCGGCTTGTTCGCATCGAGCACGCGCGCTTCGGAAGTCGTGTGACTGCCAATCTCCAGCACCAGGTACTGCCCGCTGCGCGTCTTCTGCACGCCAATGTTGAAGCGCTCGTCCGGCTCTTCAAAGACAAGCTGGTCGGGTGAGCTGCCCATGCGGTGCCGATACATCCGATACTGACGCTTGGTTTTGTCTTCTTCCACCGTGTAAAAGAGCGTCTGGTTGTCATTGGCCCAGGCCACTGAGCCAACCTTCTCGGCAATCACGGCAGAATCTTTTCCGGTGCGCAGGTCACGGATGTAAAGCTTGTATTGGCGGAATCCGGTATTGTCAGTGGTGTAGGCCAGCAGGTTGCCGTCTTCACTCACTTCGGCGGCACCCAGCGCCATAAACGGCTGGCCGGTGGCGAGCTGGTTCACGTCGAGCGTGATCTCCTCAGGCGCTTCCAGGCTTCCCTTCTTGCGTCCGAAGATCGGGTACTGCTTGCCCTTTTCCCAGCGCGAGTAGTAGAAATACGCGCCTTCTTTGTAAGGGACGTTTACGTCCGTCTCCTTGATGTGGCTCACCATCTCGTCGTAGAGCGTCTTCTGGAGCGCATCGGTGGGCTTCATCACCGAATCCGCGTATGCGTTCTCGGCTTCCAGGTACTTCGCCACATCGGGATTCGACTTCTCGCGCAGCCAGCGATAGTCATCCACCAGTTTGGTGCCGTTGATGGGAGTTTCGGTGTGAATCTTCTTCGCGACAGGCGGAGTCGCAGATACGTCGGCTGTACCCGGATTTGCGGAGTTCTTGTCGGCTGCGTTCAGGAGAGTACTCATAAGGAGAAAAAGGACAACCAGAGATTCTTTCATAGATGCCGCCTTTGCGTGGGGAAGGGGGAGAAGCGGAATTATAGCAATCCAGCGGCGACCAGGTTGAATTTCAAGAGTTTTTTACAACTCCATAGCGAAGCAACGGCCTATTTCTTCATCGCCGTTTCACCGAAATTCTTCGGATTTTCCGCCGTCTGTGTGCGCTCCGGCTCAGCCATGGAGATCGGACTCAGGATCACCATCTTGGAACGGCCTTCGCGGCCGCCGGGCATGAAGATCATGCGATGGCTGGCATCGTATGCGATGCTGAAGCCCTTCACGTCAGTCGAAAGCTCGTGGTCCACCACGTTTTTGTTGAGATCAATCGCCAGCACTGAGCCATCGCCGCCGGCTGCATAAAGCAGATTGCCATTGGGATCGAGCACCAGCGCGTCCGTGCCGCCGGGTGCGGGGATGCGCATGATTTCTTGGCCATTGTCGGCGTTCAGTTCCAGCACGGCAAAACGGACCGCCACATAAAGGCGGTTGCGGCCCTTGTCCAGAGCAAGACCGGTGGGCTCAGACGCCTGCAGCTTGAACCGGTTCACGATCTTGTTGCTGCGGTCGAGTAACGCAACTTCGCTCAGGTCCTGAAGGCTGACGAAAAGCTGCTGCCGCGCCGCATCAAAGACCATGTCTTCCGGCAAGGCATTCAGTTCCGCGATTGACGTCTCACGTCCCGCGAGTGGATCAACTACGCTGACGGTCCGATCGAGATAGCTGCTGGCGTACAGCGACTTGATCTCCGGCACCCACAGCAGGCGTTCCGGCGTGTGCTGCACCGGGACCATTTTTTCGACCTGCCAGTTATGGCTGTTGATAACGGCGATGCTGCTGCTACCGCGCAGCGCTACATAAACGCGCGAAGCCTGATCATCGACTGCGATTCCTCGCGGCCCTTCCACCTGGGAAATGCGCGCCACCACACGCCGTTTGACCGGACTGAAAATCTCGATGGTGTTGGTGGCCGGACGGCTGATCACCACCTGACCGTTGGCGAACGCCACTTCATTGAACCCGGGTTCGCCGGGGAGGTCCACCATGGCGACCTGGCGCAGCTTGCCGGCGTGCGCCGCCGCAAGGCCAAACGTCAGAATGAAAATGAAAAAGACAGACTTTACCTTCAGCATCAGGGGACCTGCTCGTCAGGGTATTCGGATGCGGATCAGGGCTATGCTGCTGCCTGCGCTTCAGGAGTTAACCACGAAGGACACGAAGGAACACAAAGGGGAGCAAGGAGTAAAAGGAATAAAGTGCGGTCCGCAACAGGGGTCTTCTGGGAAGGCCAAACATATGTTTCGTCAACAGGTTGCAGTTGCGAAGAATAAACCTTTGTGTTCCTTTGTGGTTCGCTTTTCAGGGACTATGCCAGATTCAACGCCCGCTT
>JBAIYI010000778.1:0-5982 GCA_037915955.1 Terriglobales bacterium | reverse complement strand
CCCTCGCAGGGCCTGCCGGTTTTTTCGGGCCGGAGCGGGTGATGAATCGCTTCACCGCCACGATCACTCAGATTACTTCGGCTGGAAGCTGTTTATTTCAACCAGCCTTTCGTCTGCCAACGCACGCAATCCTACAGTAAGGAAGAAAGATGTCAATAACCATGGTTTGTGCAAACGAAAGATTTTTTTCGATCGATTGCGAGCGCGGGAAGCCGCCAAAAATGCGGGTTCGCGAGGGGTGCCTGGAGCTGCGTCCGCGATTTTCACAGCTCTTTCCACAGAAATCACATGGAAAACGTGCAATCGGAAGTCTCTGTCCGGGTGAATCAAACGAATCTCTTGACGGCCAACCCGTGTTGCTTCATTGTTTGTCTTAGTAGTAGCTCGTTCGGCAGCAGTCACCTCCAAGGAGCGCGATTGTCGGTTTTCACGGCTTATGTTGATGGCGGATCCCACGGTAGTCCGGGGCCGTCCGGCATTGGCGTGGTGATCGAAAAGCCGGATGGCGGCCTGATTCGGATAGCCAAGTGGATTGGCCATCAGGACAACAACGTTGCCGAATACGCCGCTCTTCTGGAAGCCCTGCAACAGGCGCTGGAAATGAAAGCCACGTCGCTCCAGGTCTTCACCGATTCCCAATTAGTCGTGAAGCAGATGACCGGCGAGTACCATTGCCGCAGCCCGCGCCTCTACTCCCTGAACTGGACCTGCCGCAAGCTGGCACGCTCGCTGAAATTCGCCATTGCGCACATTCCCCGCCATCGCAACCAGGAAGCCAACCGCCTGGCGAATCAGGCGGCCCGTCAGCAGGCGTAGTTTTCCCGGTAAGAGCTCTTTAATTCCCCCATCCCCAATTCTTAATCGAGCGGCCCCTGACCCCCGTGTCTCTGATATGATGAAAGCAGCACCAAGAGCTCGTCCGCTCAGATAGACACGTCGCCGCATCTGCTTCCTGCCTATTTCTGCCTGGAACCTGCTTTTACTCACCTTGCGTGCACTGAGGAACGTATGAAGAAGATTTTTGTAGGGAATTTCGCCTTCAGCACCACCGATGACGAACTGCGGTCGTGGTTCGAGCCCTTTGGCCAGGTGGATAGCACAGCCGTAGTCACAGACAAATTCACCGGACGGTCGCGCGGCTTCGGTTTCGTGGAGATGTCGAATGACAGCGAAGCGGAAAAGGCCATTGAAGGCCTCAACGGCAAGCAGGTAGGCGGACGCCAGCTCAACGTGAATGAAGCGCGCCCCAAGACGGGCGGCGGTGGCGGACGCGGCGGCAGCCGTGACGATTATCGCGGCCATGCGCGCCAGCCTCGCGAGCCGAGGTGGTAATGCACCAGGGGCCCTGGGGAACTGCGCGGCGCTTCCGCCGCAATCAGCAACTCAAGGATGGTACAGTGGCGCTCCGGACTGTAATCTGCGTCCACTGCGACGAGCGTTTCACCATCAGCCACTCTGACCACGCGCAGGATGTTGACCTGGCGCAGCGCCAGGCGGCATGGCTGGAGCAGCAACTCGTCTGGGACCACATACAGGAGCGCAAGCACCAGGGTTTATTCAAGCTTCCGGCGGGTGATGAGCTGAAGTAAATACGACCATGAACTGATAACAGGGCTGCTCGTCTGGCCCGCAAAAAATAACGGGAGGACAAGATGGCCCAGAATTCACGCCCCACACAAGCCAAGCGACAGAGAGAGCGCGCCCGCCAGGAGAAGATGCAGGAGAAGATGCAAAAGCGGGCCCAGCGCAAGCAGGAACAGGAAAATCAGCCGGCGGAGCGCGACGGCAAACCACTCGTGGTGACCTACAACGAAGAAGGCGAGCCCCAGGGGTTCGACTTCCACGATTTTTAAAATCCAGCGCAGACGTCCAGAGACAAACGAAACCTTCAGGGAAGAGGTGTGCCTCCATCATTGCTTGTAGCGCATCTCTTCCACATCTTCGAACAGCGGCAGGTCAGTCCTTAGCGTAGCCAGCCGGCGAAAGAGCAACGCGCTTTCAAATTCGCGCACGAGCGTTGCTGACAATGCGCTGGCATTTGTAACTTTCACTCCCCAGTCTTTGTAATCTTTCGGCACTGCTTCAAGATGGCCGAACCGCGCGAGTACCGCCGCGGAAGATTTAGCGCCCCAGCCTTTGAGGCCGGGATAGCCATCGGCAGAGTCGCCCACCAGAGCGAGATAATCCGGAATCGACTGCGGCGTCACGCCGAATTTTTCCATGACGCCTTTTTCATCCAGCGTGACTCCGGTTCGCCGATGCAGCTGAACGATGCGCTCTCCGCTCACGCACTGGCCCAGGTCTTTGTCCGGCGTACAGATAACCACGCGATCCACGCGGCGATCGCGCGCGGCCGCGATGGCTCCGGCGGCAAGCGCATCGTCGGCTTCAAACTCCACCATCGGCCAGACTTTGAATCCCGCTTCGGTGAGTGCTTCTTCGAGTAAGGGAAACTGCGCCAGCAACTCCGGCTCCACGCCGTCACTGGTTTTGTATCCTGCCCAAAGATTGTTGCGGAACGATTCGATGACGTGATCGGTCGCGACGGCAATGTGTGTTGCTCCCTGCTTGACCATGCTGCGCAAGGATGTGAGTACGCCGCGCACCGCAGCAATCTCGCGGCCCTGGCTGTCGCGTGCCGAAGGCAGAGCATAGTAGTGCCGGAACAGTTCGTACGTGCCATCCACCAGAAAGATTTCCAAGTCACTCTCCCGGTCCATCCACCCGTAATCCTAAAGCACCACTGAGTGCTGTGCAGAGCGGGCTGCTCTTAAGCCCATCGGTTAAGTTTCATCAAGCTGCGCAACGCTCAAGCCTGCATGGGGTTGTTACTCGCAACCCTACCTGAAATGTGTTTACCACGCCCGCGGCGCCACCGGGGAGCTCGGGTATCGGGCAAATTTAGTTTCGGAGAGCAGTCGAAATCATGAAAAAGATCTCCATCACATTGCTGGGAGTGGTGTGTCTGTTTGCCGCCTCAGCGTTCGCGCAGGACTTCCGGTCTGAAATAAACGTGCAGGGCACCGCAAATTTTACCGCCAGCACCAACGACCTGTTTTCTTCCCGGCCCGCAACCACGAGCGGCGGATTTCTCGCCGGTTACCGCTACCATCTTCTGCCATGGTTCGCCATTGAAGGCGACTACTCGTGGACGCGCAATACGCAGAATTTTCTCGATCCGCTGAATTTAGGCGGGCTACAGACCAACGTGCATGCGATTACCGGCGAAGCTGTGCTCACCGCGAGCGGCAGGCACCGCGTGCGCCCGTACGGTCTGATCGGCGCTGGCGCAGTCATGTTCCGACCCACCAACTCCACTGCCAATGCGCTGCTTGGTTTCGCCAATAATCTTGGTCTTGGTGACAGCCAGACCAAGCCCGCCATGGTTTACGGCGGCGGCGTGGACATCGGGCTCACCCGCTTCATGGCTCTGCGCGCCGAATATCGCGGATTGCTGTTTAACGCTCCCGGACTGCAGATTCCCGGCTTGAACCTGGTTGGGCTCGGAACCCCGGGCTTTACTCACATGTCGCAGCCCTCGGTGGGATTGGTCTGGCGCTTCTAGCCGCGATTATCAGGGCGGGACAACGCGAAGTGGTTTTCGATCAGGCGTCCCTGGACGCCTGATCAACCTTATTCGCGTTGATCCGCGGGCAAATCCGCGGTAGGTTTTTCTGTCTTCAGTCCAGTGCCAGCAGAATCACTCCGCACAGCACTACCAGGCCTGCGGCCCAGCGTCGCAGGTCGAGGTGCTCACGCAGGAAGAACCTGGCTCCAAGCAGCGTGGTCAGATAGGTGATCGACGAGACTGCCGGTATCACTACGCTCAGGTCCAGCCGAGAGAGCGCGGTAAGCAGGCTGAAGTAGCCGGCGGCCATGCAGAGCAAGGCAGCGTAGAAGAGCGGCGTGGAAAGCACGGCCCTGATTACGCCAATGATGCCGGCGCGCGTGCGCAAGGCATCCACGTCGCCCACGCGGCGCATGGAGCGGGCCATCAGCAGGTCTCCCCAGCTGTTGAAGAGCACCAGTACAATCACAAACCCAAGCTCGAAAATGTGATGATGCATGATCATGGCTCACCCTTGCATGGCTGCTCGCCGGAAGCTGAAATGTGTTTCGTGCGCTTGACTGTCAAAGAAGGACCGCGGGCAATGAATCCCACGCCTGCCGTAATCAAGAAAATTCCGGCCCAGCGCGTGACGGGAATGCGCTCATGCAACGCGAATCGCGCAATCAATCCGGTAAGCACATTGCCGAAAGCAGTGGCAGGCATAATGTAAGAGAGATCAGCCCAGGAGAGCGCTGAAAGATAAGACGTGAAGAAAAGCACCAGCAGCAGCGTGCCGCCTGCCACCCAGGGATTGCTGATCGCGAGGAGCAGGTCATCCCAGCGAGAGAATGTAATTTCCCCCAGCTGCTTCATCCCGCGGGACAGGAACGCATCGCCCAGCGTGCTGCCAATCACCACGATCAGCAGCACCAGATAACGCCGCGCGTTCATGGAATAGACGTGCTCCGGCTTTACCATCTGCAGTTACCAGAGTAAATGACAATGTTTGATCCTGCGGCTTGGGCGGGAAGCGCCACTGGAATGAGCCGATGGAACTGTTGTGCGGGTTGCCCCGGCGTCAGGCGTCACTTTCCGACTTCTACCCGGATCGTGGCTGCCTGGTCCTTGTTTTCCCGATTGGCGGCAATCACGTGGTAATCCCCTGCGCGCAGCGGAGCGTGGTAAACCGCATGATAGATGATCCGGTTTCCCTGAACCGTTACGCCTGAAGGCTCAAGGCGTCCGCCGTTCTTTTCATCCACGCTCCAGTTCAACTCCGTGGGTGTTCCTTCCACTCCCACGCCCAGGGTGACAGTTCCGCCACTCCTTAGGCTCACGGTGGAAGCTTCAGGAGTAAGAATCAGCACATGTGGGGCTTTCGGTCGATTCAATAAGAAGCCCGCAATCCCCAGCCCCACGGCAAGGACCAGCAGGAGCAACAATACAGGACCGCTGTGTCTGGGCGCCGGAGATGAAGGGCTGGGCGGAAAGTTCTGGGTAGAAGAGAGCGCGGGCCCGGCAGCCGCCGCGGAAGTGGTGGATGTTGCAACCGGCAGAGCCACAGTGGGTGGAGGAGCGGTCGAGCTGGGAACAGGCGTTACTACGGCTGGTGTATCTGTGCTCTGCGCTCTTGTGCCGCAATTCGTGCAGAAAATTGAATTCGGATCCAGCGGCTTGCCGCAATTCGCGCATGCCGGATGCTCGCCTGGAAGAGATGGTGCAGCACTTCGCTCCAGCCGCAATCCACAACTGGTGCAGAAATTGGACTCGGGTTCAAGCTGGGCGTGGCACTGCGGACACTGCATCCTTTCAGTGTGTCCAAAGCTGCTCAGTGATGTCAACCTTCTCTCATTCCGCGCGCAGCAGTCTACATTGCCCTAGGGTGAAACCACGCCCGTTCGTAGCTTGTCCACCTATGTTTGCGGTGCATTCAGCGTGGTAGAATCCAGCAACTCTGGAACTCTTCAGAAACGGTCGCGAACTATGGATACCCTGTCTGTACGTCTCAAATACCTCCTCGGTCTCCTCGTAATCAGCTTGCTAGCCCGACCAGCGCTTGTTGCGGAACAACGCTGGGTGGAAGTGAAGTCACCGCATTTCTCCGTAATTACTGACGACGGTGAGAGGCGCGGCCGCGAAGTGGCCATGCGGTTTGAGCAGATGCGGGCGGTATTTGCGGCGCTCTTTGCCAAGGCCAGCGTGAATATTCCTGTGCCACTGCAGATTGTTGCTTTTCGCAGCAGCAAAGAAATGAATGAGGTTGCTCCGCTCTACAACGGCAAACCAACGAAACTGGCAGGCCTGTTCCAGCCCGGTGAGGATCGAAACTTCATCATGCTGGATATGTCAGAGGAGAACCCGTTCAATGTGGTTTTCCACGAGTACGCCCACCAGCTGATGAACGGCAACGCTTTTATTGCCGCGGCTCCCTG
>JBAIYI010000713.1:0-4299 GCA_037915955.1 Terriglobales bacterium | reverse complement strand
TGAATGTTGTGGAGACCTGGGCCCGGAGCCCGCACGAATATCCCTGATATTGGCGACGTGGAATGAAAAAGCCTAAACGAAAGCGGAAGATCAAAGATCCCTGGCTCAGTGGAGAGTAACCGGCACAGGCGAGGGCGCCTGTGCTACAAGCGTGTTACCCGACCAAGTCATTCATAAACAGTTCTAGCTTTCATGGCAGCCGGGCGCTGTGCCATTTTTGTTCTTATGCGACTTCCTGAACCACTCCTCCGCGCCATTGAGGAGGAGACAGGCAAATTCGACGGCAAAACTCTGGCCCGCGCCGCGGCGGAGCTCAGCGCGCGCTACCAGCGCGAAGAGTTTGCTTCGCGGGTGCTGACCAGCGACGCGCATCGCGCGGCGTACCTCGCGGTCCGGCTGCCGGCGACGTTCGGGGCGAATGCTCACGTTCTCGCGGAGGTGCGGCGGCTCACGGCTGATGAGCGGGTGAAAAGCTTGCTCGATCTGGGAGCTGGGCCGGGAACGGCTCTGTCGGCAGCGAAAGAAGTTTTCCCGGAGCTAAGTCATGCGACGCTTCTCGAAGCAGATCCGGCGTGGCTGGGCGCGGGACAGCGGCTGATGGAGCAGGTTCACCCAGACGTGCGTGTCTCATGGATGCGCCACGACCTCTGCCAGCCACTCCCTGCTGAGGCGCACGATCTGGTCATCATCTCGTATGCATTGGGCGAGCTGCCCCGTGATGCGGTGGAAAACGTTGTATCCGGCGCGTGGAAGCTGGCGAAGAAGGCTCTAGTGATCATAGAGCCGGGCACCCTGCGCGGCTTCGGGACTGTCAATGCCATTCGTTCTTCCCTGATTGCGTCGGGAGTAAAGATCCTGGCGCCGTGTCCTCACCACAATGTGTGTCCCATGGCCGCGGCGGGCGACTGGTGCCACTTTGCCCAGAGGATAGAGCGCACCTCGCTCCACCGGCAGCTCAAGGCCGGCGAACTGGGTTTTGAGGACGAGAAGTTCTCGTACGTCGTTGCCACGCGGCTGGAAGCGACCACGCCAGCGGCGCGAATCGTGCGGCATCCCCGCAAGCATAGCGGGCACGTTCAGCTCACGCTCTGTACGGCGGAGGGGCTGAAACAACAGACGGTCACAAAATCGCAAAGAGAGCTGTACCGCAAAGCACGCAAGGCGGAATGGAGTGACGGCTGGATGCCAGGTGCTGAATAAGTTCATCCGGGAACGCACTCTAAGATCGAAGATTGGCAACAGCCCAACTACCTGTGCAACCAGCTGAAGGCGATGCTTCTCCCTGGATTTAGTTCTGGATGGTCAAGGGAAAGTCCCGGGAGATACGTTAATTCTTCAATGGAGTGGTGTGCCCGGGGAAGTGTGGCATGCTGCAAAAGTTTGCGGGCCAGCGTCTCCGGGACACTGTCCCAAAAACATAATGCGCTCGGGAACGCCTCTCCATAAACTCAATCAACCGTGCCCATGGTAAGCCCAGTGAAGCAGATACATCCGGTTCCGCAGTTTCCTACGCCGCTCACGCAGGAGATCCTGGTGGTGTGCCGTGATCCGCTCGTATTCCGGCCCATTGCTTCCGCGGTGAAGAATACCAGTGGCAGGCTGGGCTGCGTGCCGTCCGTGAGCCTGGCTCGGGAACTGCTGTTGCGGCGCAAGTCAGACGCGGTATTCGTGGACATGTCTTTGCCCGGGGCGGCGGAACTGGTTCGCCACATCCGGGCGAGCAGCGCCAATCGCAACACCGTGATCTTTGCCTGTATCAGCAATGCCGAATCCATGGCGGCCAGCTTTACCGGGGCGAGTTTTGTGCTGCACCGGCCTATCACTGCGGACAAGATCGCCAGCATGCTGCGCCTTTCTTCAGCGGCCATGCGGGCAGAGAAGCGGCGCTACTTCCGCCATCCGCTCATGGTCCCGGTAAACCTGAAAGTGAACGGGCGGGACGCGGAAAGCACCATGGCCAACCTGAGCGAAGGCGGCATGGCCATATGGTCTCTGCACTATCATCCGCCGGGCAGCAAACTGCATTTCTCTTTTGACCTGCCCTTCTACGGAGAAATGTGTGGCTATGGCGAGATTGCCTGGACCGATCCTCAGGGCCTTGCCGGCGTGCGTTTTAACATCCTGAACGACGAACAGTACACCATGCTGGCCAACTGGATCTTCCTTCGCGAAAACCGGCTTACCGCCTAACGACCAAAAGCCGCTGGTCGCCATTCCTCTTTTAACCCGAACCTTGAAAAGCCGATACGATGTGCGCTGCTTCGCGGAATGAGGGTGAGAGCGGCTCAGCTTCACCCCGCCATAAGCCGGCTCATTAAATAAAAGAGGGACGCCAGCATAGCCACGGCACCTCCGCCCCAGACGATCATCTGGCGGCGTTCCCGCGCGCTAAGTTTGAAGCTGCCTTTGGTGTTGCGGTTTGAGTCGTTGCTGCCCACGGCTTGTGCTGCTGCGATTCAATCGTGAGGCGACTGGATCGTTGCAAGTGGTCGGAATTTTACAATGCGGCCTTTTTCTGCGAGCTGGAAAAATTGTTAAGAACTGTTTTGGGAAATTAGCGGATTCTCATGGGAAAATGAGTGCTCGTCACCTCTGGAGGCCATCAGCTCAGAACTTACCAGCATCCCCCTCGCTTCAGTCGTTGCGTTGAGCCTATATAGAATGTCTGCGGCCCCCTATGACCAGACCTCCGAATCCTCCTGAATGGCCGTCCTATATAGAAGATTTCCGACGCGCCGGTCACGAAGCCGTCGACTGGATTGCCCAATACCTGAACACGGTGCGCGACATGCCGGTGCTGGCCAGCACCCGGCCGGGCGAACTGTTTGACGCGCTGCCCGAATCGGCCCCTGAAGAAGGCGAATCCTTCCAGGCGATCCTGCGCGACTTCGACCAGCTGATCATGCCGGCAGTGGCGCAGTGGAACCATCCACGGTTCTTCGCCTACTTCGCGTGTACCGGTTCCACTCCTGCCGTCCTGGGTGAAATGCTTGCGGCCGCGCTCAACACCAACGGCCTGCACTGGAAGACCTCGCCGGCGGTTGCAGAGCTGGAGCAACGCGTGCTGGACTGGCTGCGGCAGTGGCTGGGGCTGGACCATCCAGATGTTGCGGGGCCCAGCGCGGCGGATGAGAATCACCAGACCACGCCGCATCTTCCCTCCCCGTGGTTTGGGATCGTTTATGACACGGCGAGCACCAGCAGCATGCATGCCATCGTCTGCGCGCGGGAGATGATCGCGCCGGAAGCGCGTACCGAAGGAAGTCGCGGCGACCTGGTGCTCTATACCTCAGACCAGGCGCATTCTTCCATCGAAAAGGGCGCCATCGCGGTCGGCTTTGGGCAGAACAACGTGCGTAAGATTCCCTCCGACGCGAATTTCCGCATGGACGCCGCCGCCCTCGCGGCGGCGATCGAGCGCGACAAGGCTGCCGGCAAGCGTCCCTGCTGCGTGGTGGCAACTGTGGGCACTACCTCTTCCACCAGCGTTGATCCGGTGCCGGAGATCGCGGCGATCTGCGAGCGGCACGGCCTGTGGCTGCATGTGGACTGCGCCTACGCCGGCGCGGCCGCCATGCTGCCTGAGCATCGTCACATCCTCGCAGGGGCGTCACGCGCGCATTCGGTGGTCTATAACGCGCACAAATGGCTGCTCACCCCCATTGATCTGAGCGCTTTTTTTACCCGTCGCCCGGACATTTTGCGGCGCGCTTTTTCGCTGACCCCCGAGTACCTGCGCACCCAGGATGACCCGCGCGCTCACAACCTGATGGACTACGGCGTGCCGTTGGGCCATCGCTTCCGCGCGCTCAAGCTTTGGTTCGTGCTGCGCTACTTCGGCCGCCAGCGCATAGAAGCCATGCTTCGCCGGCACATTCAGTGGGCTCGCGACTTCGCCGCGCTCATCGAGCAGGATCCGGAGAAGAGGTTTGAGATTGTCGCGCCTGTCCCGTTTAGCGTGGTCTGTTTCCGACACAAGGGCAGCGACGACCAGAATAAGCAAATCATGGACCGCGTGAACGCCTCTGGGCGCGTTTTCCTTTCGGGTACCGTCCTCAATCGCCAGACCGTGCTCCGGCTGGCCATCGGGAATCTGGGCACGACATGGGAAGACGTGCTGGAAGCGTGGGAACTGCTGAAAGAAGCTGCGAATCAGGTGTGAGCGGCGGGCTTTCGCTCCGATGCAGACACCGGTGAAGAAGAACGACCGGACGTTGTGGGTTTTCGACGACCGATGCTACTTCTTGCAGGGCCTCTCCGTCTTGTACTCAAACAGTGTGGTCGTGTCCCACTTGCCCG
>JBAIYI010000281.1:0-6113 GCA_037915955.1 Terriglobales bacterium | reverse complement strand
CCGTTGATGTAATGGGAGAAGCGCAAGGCCAGGTCGGTCATGTTGAGGACCTTGCCGGACAGGCATCCACCTTTGTCGAGCGCATCCGTCTTATGGTCGCCCAGCACGCGGCGGACGACCGGCTCAGCAAATTGATCATGTCCAGCGGGAACCGGTGTATGCGTGGTGAATACGCAACGCTGGCGCACGAAGGCGCGATCTGCATCGGAAGCCTCTGAACATGGCCTGCCGCCAAGATGCTCCTCAAGCAGGGCCAGAGCCAGCAGAGCCGGGTGGCCTTCATTCATGTGGTAGGCAAAGACGCGATGGTGTCCCAATTGCCGCAGCATGGCGATGCCTCCCATGCCCAGCACGGCTTCCTGGCAGAGGCGGTAATGTTCGTCACCGCCATACAGATTATCGGTGAGCGTCTGAATGAACGGGCTGTTTTCGGGGAGAGCTGTATCCAGGAGATAAACGGGGACGGTGAATCCGGTGCAGCCGTGAATCAGATACTGCCAGGCGCGGATGAATACCCGCTGGCCGTCCACCATGATCTCGACACGGGCGGGGAGTTCTTCGAGTTGCTTCTCCGGCTCCCAGAGCGAGGACGATTCGGTTTGATTTCCGGCAGAGTCCAGATGCTGGTCGAAATAGCCTTTGCGATGCAGCAGGGTGACTCCGCCCATGGGAAGACCGAGGTCAGCGGCGGAGCGCAGGGTGTCTCCGGCGAGGATGCCGAGGCCGCCCGAGTAGGTGGGAAGCGCCGGTTCGAGAGCGATCTCCATGGAGAAATACGCGACGCCAAGGGAATGCGGGACGGTGGCCATGGTTCCAGTTCCTTTTTTCAGAAAACAGCGCCCCGGGCTGAGCCGAAAGACGCCATCTTTAACGATAAGAGCCGGAAACACTGGACGATGTGAGCAGGGTCACGGCTGATCGGCTGATCGGCTGCTTCAGGGCAGCGCGACACGTGAAAGCAGGCGCGGCGGTGCCGTGGTTAAGATGTCAGACGTTTCTAAACTCTTCCCCAGCAAAGCTTACAACTCTTCTTCATCAGGTTTCCTAACTAGTACTAAAGTGCAATCGGGTAAGTGTCTGAATCTGGAGGAACCATGAAGACCAAATTAGCGGCGGTGTTTCTGAGCGTGATGACGCTGTGCGGATGTTATGCAGATATGCGACTGTACCCGGTGCAGGGCGCGCTGGCAGGAGCTAATCCCCTGCCCGTATTCAAGGCGAAAATTTCTCCTGTAAGGGATATAGCGGTCACTCTGAATGACGGCGAGCATTTCAAAGGCACATGGGACTCAGTACGTCATCTGGATAAAGTGGATGCGGCCAGCAGTGCAAGCGGAAAGGTGCCTAAAAACGATATGGCGGAGGTGTGGGATGCGGTGTACGGTCAAGGGTATTTCATCGCGCACGTGCTGGGAACCTACGGCCACGCGCGCGCTTCGATGAAAGGAGACAAGGGCACAATGCTGACAGTGGAATTCTTTGCCGAAGGGGCAGGGGGAGAATACTCAAAGCTGGCAAAGGGCGTGGCCAGGGACAGCCGGGGGAATATTTACAAGGGAGTGTTCTAGTGTGAAGATTGTGCGCTTGCAATCGATTTTTATTTCACGAGTGGGTCGTGTGCACTTTGTGGTCACAGCGTGGTGTACTGATGCTGATAAGCGCCAGCATCAGTACACTCAGGCTTGGGTCAAATTTAATCGTGCTCAAGAAAAGCTGGTGATTCGCTGCCGCAGGAGTACCGTGTCTGGAGACGGCGGATCATTCGTATCCGGCAGCGTGGTTGTTTTCAGCACGGCGACGTCCAGCAATGCGTCAGTAGTCAATTTGGTCGCGCTTGGGAACATGGCAGCGACTGCCTTTTGGAAAACCATCGGTCCAAAATATCGCATTAGTGAACTGCCATCGAGGTTTAGTTTGCCTAAGTTTGTGTTGAAGTCGGTCACCAGCCCTTCGAGTCCGGCTGAAAACGCAGGCAGCGCATTGGATAATGGTTGTGAGCGTGCTTTGCGTAGTTTTTCGAAGGCGGCTCTGGTGCCCTCGATCAGGGCCTTTTCCCATAGCAGCAAACGCGGCAAAGGATCATTGAGCTTCGGCAGTTCCTTTAGGATGAAACCAATAAACGTGCGGGCAGGTATCTGATAGAACTGCGCGTTGCCTTTGAGAGACGGAATGCCGCTGAGCAGAGCGGCAATTGAATCAAGGAGTTTCTGAAGGCTTGCCTCGCCCAACTGGAAAGGCACGGCCTGGAGGAGCGGAAGATCAGCCGGGTCCCACATGATGTTGTTGCTCGTCACCGGGCTGACCTCACCGTCCTCGAGTTTCAAATCATTCTTTTCTGGAAGCGAAAAATACACGAGAAATGGGGAAATGATGTTATTTCCCGGTAAGTTCCTGAACTCAGCAGGATCGCTGCTGTAACACTGAAGCAGCCAGTAGCGAATCCATTTTTGCATTGCTAACGACATTTGTTTGTAGTCTGGCGGGCCTGCATTGTTCAACAGGGCCGAAACCCAGTCCACCCCTTCGGTGGCGCGGCTGCGTATTTGCAGGTTCGCCCAGGTGTTGCCAATCAGGTTGTCTCCAACGGCGGGGGATGGAGGCACATCAGTGAATTTGTCCCAGGCCGTCAACCAGTCGTCGAAATTCCCATGCTGCGGATCGTGATTGCCGTCTCCAAATTGGTCATTGAAATAGGATTTAGCCACTGGCCCGAATTCATAGGAGAATTGGGACCGAGTCATTTTTGTATTGAGCGTCAGGAAGTTGTAGCCGAAATCGACGGCTTTAACGTTGTGCTGGCGCACGCCAGTTGCCTCTGCCGCGCCTGATATGCCGATCGACATATTGGCATAGCGCCGCAGGTTTGTGTTCACCCTGTCAACATGGGTGCTGCTGGCGGAAGCTTCATAGAATTGCACACGTCCATTTTCAGTATCAACAAAGTTGGCGTTTGCGCTGCTTTTGACTAGATCGTCTGCGGTGCCGGTCCACCACGGGAGGTGGACTTCAACATGTGAATGCCTTTCGACGCCGTGCGTCAGGGTACCGCGGTTAAGCTTTACGCCCGGTATGGTTCTCGCCAGGATATCGGTGAAGTCGCCACGAACGGCGGAGGCCAGTCGAGATGAGACCGAATCGGAGAACTCCACATCAATAAGGGCTGAATTCAGGGTAGAGGATGTGTATGCGTAATCCAAGCTGAAGCCGTAGGTGTTGTTCAGCGCTTTGCGCGTGGCAGCGTAGATATCATCAGCCTTGCCCTTCACCGCCTTGATGACCGCGTCGATTTTGGCGATGTTGGCATTGATCGCGCTGAAGTCTATCCCCAGGAATTTGGCAAGCTGCTCCTGGACCCACTTAGCGATACCGGAGAGCGAACCCGCCCCTACCGCCTGTTCAAGAAGGGTAAGATCGAGGGCGCTGTCCACTTTGGTTTTCAACTGGTTGAGAACGTCTTCGACCTCAGAGCCATCCAGGATCGCGCTGACTTTCTTGACATCCTCCCGCAGCGTTGCCAGTTGATTGCTCTCGTACAACTGGAACAACGTTTTGGATGACATGGCCTCAAGCCACTGGACTACGGGATTGGTGTGGAATCCAGCATCCTGCAAGAGACGATCGAGAAAGCTGCGTATGGAGTCGTCACTCAAGCCGGCGATTGCCGTGGCAGCATCACGAATGTCTTTTATGGGGCCAATCTGATCAGCATATTTCCAAAGGACCGTGGTGACCTCATGCGGGAGGTTTTCCCACTTGTCCAGAAGGCCTTTTACTTTGGCGAGGTCCAGGTCTTTCACAAAGCCGGATCCGAGGGCATCCGTAATATCGGCGATGGAATTGGCCTTGAGAAACCTGATGAGCTGTGCGTCATGAATGCCGAAGATGGCCTTGATGAAATCTTCCAGATTGTCCGGGAGGAGCGTTGCGGAAAGAGCCACATCAGCGCCGGCATGCATGGCGAAACCCCACCCTTTGGTGGTTGACCGGAACAGGCGCAGGCGGGTAGCCGTGTTGGCCGACTCGCGGTTCAAGACCATGTAGTACTTGCCGGCCAGAGAAGCCGAGAGGGTGGCCTGAAGACCCAGCGAGATGCGCAACCCGATATCGCCATCCAGATCGTTCAATTTCAGGGCCTTGACCCAGTTGAAGTCGTAACCGGCAGTTGCTCCGATACTCGCATCCAGTTTTCCCGAAACTTCTGTAATGATCCATGTGTCAGGTGGAAGGGCCTTGATGCCATTGGCTACCTGCAACGGCGTGCACCAGGATTCCAACAATGATTCGAAAGCGGCACGAGCGTGTTGTGGTTCGGGGACTCTTTGGATGTACGCAAATAGACCGTCAGCGGAAGCGCTGGCACCAAAGTCAACGCTGGCGTAAGGCGACAAAGCCATTTTTCCAGTAGCCGATGCGGAAGCATCAAAACCCCAGCGCAAAGCCAGCAGTCTCGTGCCGTTATCGGCGCCAAAATCTACCCCCAGCTCTTGCGCATCGGCGTCCTTCAGCAGTTCAGAGGCAAGCCTGGCTCCGCTTTTGTAAGCGGCGATGTTGGAGAACACAGAGCCCTGCGCTTTGAACGAAACGTCGCCATTGACTCCGGGAAGCTTAAGGTCGTTGTTGGCGCTTAGTTGTATGCCGAGCTGGCCGATGGTCACGTCATTGGCAGGCAGTGCGGTATCGGATAGTAGAGCCTGAATAGCAGCCGCGTCGCCGGAGGCAGTAAAGGATGGCTTGCTCGCAGGCTTGAGATTGACGGAAGGTGAAGTCAGAGCAGATGAGGGCGAAGACATTGTGTTCTCCTAACAGTTGAACGTGTTGGTATGGCCGACGGCCTTGAAAGACAGGTAACAGGCATGGCTGGCGCAAGTGATTGCAATGCGTTGAGCGGCTGCCATGTTTGCTCCAATCTTCGAATCGACGATTCGTGAAGACGTGGATATTGGCCCGGTGATCTCAGCGGGGCTGAGGAACGACAAAGTGAATCGAGGGGTCTTCTTTCATAGATAACATAAATTAAACGGACGGTAGGTCTGAATCCCTTTGTCGAAATCGGAAAAATCTACTGAAGAGGGAAGCCGCTTAGGCTTCTTAATCCAAAGACCTGAATTAATAACCGCTAAAGCGTCAACAGCTAACGCTACTCAGATGATTGAAGCTAGATGAGATTGGCCGTTTGGTATGGCTGGAGTTATTGGGGGTAGTGGGGGTCGAATCCACGACATCCAGAGCCACACTCTGGCGTTCTGCCGACGAAATATACCCGCATGAAGATCGGCGGTGTAACAGCTTGCGAGATTTTGGACGAGGAGCAGCACTGGTCAACTTCGCTGTTGATTCGAGCGAAGAAAGCGGTGTAAGTTAGCTTGATTTGCCCAGGCGAATTGCCGCTGGTTGCGGGGGTCGCTCTTTGAAAATCCAGCAATTAGTAAATAGCAATTGGCAAATTAGCCACGCAGGCGGAGTATTGGCTATCTAGTAAACCTGAAGCGGGCCCGGGCGGATGATCCGACGCTTGGGGTGACGCAAGGAATCTTCTGGGTCACCCAGTGGAAAAGTCTGGGTCACCCAGTGGAAAACGTTGGGTGGCCCAAGGGTCGAAATCGCGTAAGTGGCTTTGCTTGCAACGAAAGCTTGAAAAAACAGGGGGGCACCCCCGTCTAAGGTTTACTAAATAAGCAAATAGTAATTAGCAATTGGCAATTGGCCGCGCAGAGAAACTATGAGCAAGTGGCCATCCCGGCGCACCTCAACGGGAATCGGCTCCGGGGATGGCACGAGCTAAGTCCTTTAAATTTGGGGATGACGGGGATGACTGGTGGGGGGGAGGATCGCCGAAATCGCCGAAATAGCACGTAATCGCCGGAATCGGGAAAGCAAAAAACCTAGTGCTATGAGCCCGGGGACAGAGATGTGGAGAATGCAAAGATGCGCTTTACGGGCGCCGCACGGGATTGCTTGTCACATGGAGAACGAAAACGCCGTAAGCGAGGAGAAGGCGGGAAACAAAACAGCCGGCCCTTACGGTCAGGCCGGCTGTCTGCGTTGGCTGCGCGTGGAACGCCTTTGTTATGTCCGCCCGGCGATTTACTTGCCGATCGGGTTCTGCTGGGCCG
>JBAIYI010000418.1:0-2395 GCA_037915955.1 Terriglobales bacterium | reverse complement strand
GCGATAAATTTAGAATGTTGATTTTGAAAATGAATTTCAATTTCATTTTCAAGATCACCGGAGCGCAGCAAGGAGCAAGGTTCTCAGCCGTGAAGTTAACCGCCAAATTCGCCGCCGTCATAATCGGCCTGCTGGGGCTGCTGACAATGCCCGCACGCGGCCACGCACAGGAGAACTACTTCGTCACCTACACGCACCATATGGAAGAACCGGGCACGCTGGAGCTGGCCAATAAGTCAGTAACCGGCTTCCCCAATGGCGGCAACGCTTTCCTGGGTAACGTGACGGAGCTGGAATACGGCGTGAAGACCTGGTGGACATCAGAGCTGTACTTCGATACGCAGAGCACCTTCGCGGAAAGCTCCACCTTTACTGGCTGGCGCTTTGAAAACCGCTTTCGTCCCCTGCTGCGCGAACACTGGATCAATCCGGTGCTCTACTTCGAGTTTGAAGACATCAACAGCGCCGACAAGTCGCTGCTGGAAGTGGTGGGACACGATGGCATTGAAGATTTCCTGGGCCGCGCCGACCGCAGCGAGAAGAAGCGTGAGGCCGAGCTCCGGCTCATCCTCTCCAGCAACGCTAAAGGCTGGAACATTGCTGAGAACTTTATTGCCGAAAAGAACCTGGCCGGCGAACCCTGGGAGTTCGGCTACGCGCTGGGAGTGAGCCGTCCCCTGTCGCTGGTCGCTGGCGCGAAGGCTTGCACGTTTTGCCGGGAAAACTTCAGCCTGGGCGCGGAGATGTACGGCGGACTGGGCGATCGCTACAGCTTCGGCTTCTCTCATACATCACACTATCTTGCGCCGACCGTGGCATTCCATGTTCCCCAGGGGCCGACATTCAACTTTTCGCCGGCCGCAGGGCTGAACCATAACAGCCATGGCATGCTGCTGCGCTTCGGCGTTTCTTATGAGCTCGACCAGTTCGCTTCAAGGCTGTGGAGAAAGTAAATGAACCCCCGTAAACTTCGCTTCATCGCCATCATGATTTGCCTGATCGTCTCCGCCACGTTGGTGTTTGCCGCCTCTCGTGGCGATGGCATCTGGATGGGACACGTTCCAGAGAAAGACCGCGCCCGGCAGAACCCCTTCGCCAACAAGCCCGAAGCGGCAGCCGGCGGCGCCCGGCTCTTCAGCCAGAACTGCGCTTCCTGCCACGGCGACGACGCGAACGGAAAAGGCGATCATCCCAGCCTGCGCACTGAGCGCATCCGCGCAGCGACGCCCGGCGAGTTGCAGTGGCTGCTCACCAACGGCAGCATGAAAAACGGAATGCCTTCATGGTCAAAGCTGCCGGAACAGCAGCGCTGGCAGATTGTGAGTTATTTGAAAAGTTTGCAGTGAGACCCCCTGCAATTAAAAAAGCACCCGGTCAGCCTCCTCCGGGTGCTTATTTTTTCTACTTTGTACCGACTACATCCCGTTCTGTTTCTTCTCCCGCTGGAACGGCTGTTCAAGATAACGGCGCGCCTCATCGAGCGCGCCCTGCGTGTTGTCACCGGTCTGGATAGCTTGCCGATATTCGTTCACCGCGCGCGAACGCTGTCCGGTGACGTCAAATATCTTGCCTAGTTGGATGTGACTCCACACTTCGGTCCAGCGCGGCTCCTGGTCACCGTTCAGGGATTCGCGGTATTCGTTGGCGGCAGACTGATAGTTACGCTGCAGGTAAAAGACCTCGGCAATCCTGTAGTGAGCGAGTGAACTGTTCTTGTTGACTTCCAGCGCCTTATTGAACTCGGTGAGCGCTTCGGCAAGGCTTCCCTGTGCGGTCAACTCCTGTCCGCGGCGGATAGCCACGCGCACTTTCAGATCAGACGAGTTCTTCAGCACCCAGTTGTTGGGATCGAGCACCAGGCGGCGCGGCTTACCGAACGTCTCCACGCTAAAGGGTGACTCGGTCCCGACCACGTCAATCCGCTTCATCTCCGTTTGACCATCGGTATCCACTTTCAGTTCCACCGGCATGTGAAAGAGATCCAGATCCTGCGTGACTTCGCCCACCACGCGGAAGCCCTTCTTCACGCGATAGACGGTGTACTTCATCTTGAACTCAGGCGCGCCGGTGCCGTTGACCCATTGGGTGAAAAAGGATGCGAGCTTCTCGCCGTTGCTGTTCTGCTCGGCGATGGCCTGAAGATCGTCCATGGTCACCGGTTTGAAGGCGAACTTGGTCATGAACTCCTTCATGGTTTTGTCGAAGGCCTGATCGCCTAAAACCCAGCGCAGCATGTGGAAAATCATGCCGCCCTTGTCGGTCACGAGTGCCTGGAACTGCGGCGAGAAGGTATCCAGCTTGCCCACGCTGGCCAGCGGCGTAGTGTCATACGCCAGGGCGCCTACAGCCATGTCGCGCGTGGCGTCTTCAAATGCCGTTGCGCCTGCGGCATTTT
>JBAIYI010000869.1:0-2315 GCA_037915955.1 Terriglobales bacterium | reverse complement strand
CAGTGAGCGCTGGTTGCAAGCATGGGAGGCGCTCGAAGGTACCTATGATGGGTTTCTTAGCGATCTAGCGCGTGCCCGGAAACGGGCCGAAGCTGTTGGTACTCAGGCGAAGAATATACAGGAGCGCGGCAGAACCATAGGTCGGCAGTATCGCTACGCTCTAATCTTTGCTTCGATCAAAAGTCTAGCTGGGAAAATTCCACCAACTCTTCTAGCAGCACTCATTGACAAGGGAGGCATGGCTAGGTCTTGATTTTCTACGCGAACAGGTGGTAATATAGAACTATGTATACACCTGCGCAATTCGCGAAGAAGGTCAATGTCTCGGTGAAGACGATCCAGAAATGGGATCGGCTGGGGATTTTGCCTGCTAAACGCACGATCACCAATCGGCGGTATTACACCGAGGAGGATCTGGCAGCAGCCCTCCGGCTCCCACGTGTGCCACGCGTGAGGCACACGATTGCCTATTGCCGCGTGTCAAGTCAGGCCCAGAAACCGGACTTAGAAAATCAGAAACGCCTGCTGGAGCAGTATTGCCGCGAGATGGGGATTCGGGTTGATGAGTGGATCAGCGAGATTGGTGGAGGCATGAATTTCAAGCGCAAGCACTTTTTGCGCCTCGTCGATGCCATGCTCGCAGGAGAAGTCGAGCGGATCGTGCTGGCTCATCAGGATCGTCTGGCTCGGTTTGCTTATTCGCTGCTGGTGCATCTGTGCGAAACCCACTCCTGCGAGTTGGTGGTGATGAATACCGAGCAGGTGTCTCCAGAACAAGAACTCGTTCAGGATTTGATCACCATTACCCATTGTTTCAGTTCGAGATTGTACGGCTTGCGGAGCTATCGCAAAGCGTTAGAAAAAGCCATTAAGGATGATCAAAGCGCACAAAATACGCTTGCACCCCACGCCTGAGCAAGCCACTTACTTCGCCAAAGCGGCGGGAACCGCGAGGTTCACTTTCAACTGGGCCGTGGCAGAGTGGAAGCGACGAGTGGAAGCAGGCGAGAAGCCATCAGCGCTGGCGCTGCGCACGCAATTCCACGCCTTGCGGCGCTCCGAGTTGCCGTGGACGTACGACGTGACGAAGTGCGCAATCGAAGGGGCTTTCATGGATGTGGCGGCGGCTTTCAAGAACTTCTTTGAGGGACGTAAGGCAGGCCGCAGGACTGGGTTCCCCAAATTCAAAAGTAAGAAACGTTCGCGCCAGTCCTTCTATGTGGCCAACGATAAATTCACGGTAGGTGATCACTGGATTGCTGTTCCCAAACTGGGGCGAGTCAATATGGCGGAATCCTTGCGCTTTTCCGGCAAGATCCTCTCCGCCCGCATCTCAAAGCAGGCGGCGTGGTGGTTTGTGTCGATTACCGTGGAGCTGGAGGATTCCATCCCGCTGAACCGGCATCCCCCTGTGGGCGTGGATGTCGGGCTGAACCGGCTGGCAACCCTCTCTGATGGCAGGTGGTACGAAAACCAAAGACCACTGACCCAGCAGTTGAAGAAGCTGCGTCGGTTGAACAAGGAACTGGCTCGACGGACAAAAGGGGGAAAAAACTGGCTGAAAACCAAGGATAACCTTGGACGACTCCACTATGAGATTGCATGCATTCGCCTGGATTGGCTCCACAAGCTCACCACCCAGATCGCAAAAACCAGCGGGATCGTGGCGGTCGAGGATTTGCATGTCAAAGGACTCATCCGCAACCGGTGTCTCTCTCGCTCATTCTCGGACGCCGCCGTGGGCAAACTCCTGGACCTGCTGGAGAGCAAGGTCCCGCTCCAGGCAGGCATGCTGCTCAAAGTGGATCGGTTTTTCCCGTCGAGTCAGCTGTGTCACTGCTGTGGAGCGAGGAAAGACGATCTCCAGCTTTCCGATCGCGTGTTTGTCTGTCCGAATCTCGACTGTCACTACATCGGAGATCGCGACGAAAACGCCGCGCTTAATGTGATCGTAGAGGCTCTTCGCCTGTTCGGCCTGAATCTGAACAGGCCGTCCCAGAGAGTGGCTACCGCTGGACGCAAAACCGCCTGGGGACCTGGAGTCAGACCAAAGGGGGGCTACGTGCCCTCTGAGGCATCTGGGAATGAACCAGGAAGAATCAAAGGCGCACGTTGAATCACATTCGCGTACGTTCGATGTAGCAGAAGGGTATATGGCGGTACGTATTGTTATTGCCGACGACCATAGTGTTGTGCGACGGGGATTGCGCATGTTTCTGGCTATGGACCCGGAACTCGTCGTGGTAGGTGAAGCTTCCGATGGGGAAGAGGCGGTACAGATTGCACGGCAGTTGTTGCCGGATATTGTCTTGATG
>JBAIYI010000833.1:0-1946 GCA_037915955.1 Terriglobales bacterium | reverse complement strand
CAGTGTTGTTCGGGATGCTGGCGGAGAGGCTGGGATTCGCGATCCTGCACATGCAAACCCACTTCCCGGACTGCGAGGCGCTGCGTCTGGTGGAGGGCGGCAAATGGCAGCATGTGAGGGTGGAGCTGGAGTTCGAGAGCCGGAGTTTTGTGAAGCATCTGCATGAACTGGATGGCTGCGACGTGATCGTGTGCTGGGAGAACAACTGGCCGGAGTGTCCGGTGGAGGTGATTGAGCTGAAGAAGGTGGTGAGGAGATTAATGGGAGGATTTTAGGGATTGGATGGAGAAGCTACTAGCTACTAGCGGCTAGCTTGGAAAATATCTTATCCCGTAGGCGCGGAGACGCGGAGAAGAGCGAAGGAACTACCACAGACCAATGCGGATGATCGCGGATTGGGCGAAAAGGGAAGCGAAGCCAGCATGCGCTTCCTTGCGTCGCCATTGGTCCGATCCTGAAGATAGTATGCAAAAATCCGATGACGCCGCGATCTTTCAGAGAAGCTCAGGTGCGGCGTGGGGGCTGCATTGCCAGGCAGCGCGCAGCGGCGGGTGCGCGTAACTCTCTACCCATGCCCCCAGGCCGGCCGAATGCCCTGAGTATTACCCGGAGGCTGTGCATGCGGCAGTTTTACCAGGTAGTTATCGCTCTTTTTCTAATTTCCTCAGCAGGCGCGCAGACGGTGAAGGTTGACGAGTCTGGCTCCAGCGTCAAACTGCGGGGCAAGATTTACGAAGTGCGGCTGGCGGCAAAATCACCGGCTGCAAATTCGGGAACCGCTACCCTGGAGATCATTGCTCCAGATGACAGAGTCCTCGCTTCGGCCACCACGCCGGTTCAGCTCAGGGCGGGAACGAACCGGATCTCCGGGACAGTCACTCTGTCACAATTGCCGGCTCGTCAGGAAGAACTTCTCTGGTACCGGCTTCGGTACTCAATCAACCTGAGCACTCAAGCGCCGATCCAGGGCATTTTGCCGCTGCTGGGAACCGCGGCGGACTTCAATTTGCTCGTGTCCGCCCCGTATCAGGCAGCGGCGGGACAGAAAATCCTTGTGCACGCGCGCACGAAGCATCCGGTGCTGGAACACGCAGCGGCTGGCGTGACGGTGAAGGCGACTCTGGAGGACGACGACACTGGCGCACCGCTGGCTTCAGCTTCCGGCACCACAGACCGGGATGGATTCGTCCAGCTCGCGATAGCTGTTCCGCAAAAAGATACACGTCACAAGCTGAACCTGCGGGTTGAAGCGAGACGCGGGACGGCGGTTCGCACCACGGAGGCGGAGATCAAGGTCGGAACAGCTACAAGAATCTTCCTGCAGACAGACAAACCGCTCTACCAGCCAGGGCAGATCCTCCACATCCGCAGCGTGATCTTCGGCGATCAAAACCGCGCGCTACCGGGCAAGAAGATTTACCTTCAGGTCGAGGATGAGGACGATACCGTGGTATTCCGCGAAGAGCGCACAACTTCGCGGTTTGGGGTGGCAGCGGCAGACTGGACCATCCCGGACCGAATCAAATTCGGGTCCTACCGCGTGGCGGCCAAGACCTTTCCGGGAACCTATTCGGATGATGATGACGATCCCGACGCACTGAGCGCTTCCTCCGACCGCAAGGTTGTGAGAATCAGCCGATATGATCTGCCCAATTTCGTTGTGACAGTGAATCCTGACAAGGGCTATTACCTTCCCGGGCAAAAACCACGAGTCACAGTCAATGCCGCTTACTTATTCGGCAAGCCGGTGAGCAAAGCCCGCGTACGCGTGGCGCGGCTGGAGGAGCGGCAGTGGGACTTCCTGAAACAGAAGTGGGATGTGAACGAGGGCGAGGCTGTTGAGAGCGTGACGGACGAGAAGGGGAACTGTACGGTGGAGCTAGATCTGGCGGCCGCGCAGGAATCGCTGGCGGACAGCCGGAGAAGCAGGTTCCGCGATGTAACGT
>JBAIYI010000193.1:0-5463 GCA_037915955.1 Terriglobales bacterium | reverse complement strand
TGATGCCGCAAATAACGCACCACCTCCCATTGTGGAAATAGCCGCTGCGCCTGTTCGTGATCAGCCAGCTCAAGCGGGCGCAGAATGAGGCGTTGAGTGGTGAGTGCGGGCGTCGGGATCAAGCAGTGCCTCTAAAAACCTCGCGATTCTAGCATCTGGATCTGTCTATAACTGTCCATTTTCGCGCGCTTAGTCCCGGAATCGCGCAGAGTGCGCGCCATTTTGACTGATGCTGTTCACCCCTAAACTATTCGGCGGATTCGCAGTTCAAGCAAAGCCGAGGCTGGCATGCTACCTGCTCGACCTTAACCGAGTTTCACAGGAGACGACATCAATGGCCAAGGTGGAACGGATTCGTGAAGTGGTAACCGGTTCGGTGGACCTGGACTATATGCGGCAGAAGACGGAGGCCGGCTGGAAGCTGGTGGCAATGGAATGGCGGCGTGAGATCGCGGGCGAGGAGATTGAGCAGCCCATCATCGTGGAGGAGATTCCCTACGGTTTGCGCGTCGCGAGCGACTGCAGCCGTCTGGAAGAAGATCCCAATGAACGCGCCGTGCTGGTGCAGATGATGGAACTGATCGTGCAGGATTACTCGATTACGCTGGTCGCCTCTGAACTAAACAAGCGCGGACTGCGAGCGCGTGAAGGCGGATACTGGACTCCGGTTTCCGTGTTCAACATGCTGCCCAGGCTGATTGAAGTGGGACCACACATCTTCAACAGCGACGAATGGGAGACTCGAAAGGCCCGGCTCCTGAAAATGGTTTGAACAGTGCTTCTCTGCCCGGCGTCCACTGGCGCCGGGCATCGTTACCCTGCTAGCCGCGCTCCGCTTTCTTGTGAGAAAATCCCCTGCTCACAAAAATTATGGAAGTCCTTCTCAGCCGCGAGCAGATTGCCGAAGCTGTCGCCCGCATCGGGCAGCAGATCACACACGATTTTGCCGGAGAAACAGTTGTTCTACTTGGCGTGCTGAAAGGCGCCTGCATGTTCCTCAGCGATCTGGCACGGCAAATCCATCTGGACGCCACCTTTGATTTCATCGCTGTGCGCAGCTATGGCACAAAGAAAGAGAGCGCGGGCGAAGTGCAGATGATCAAGGACGTAACCACACCCTTGCAGGGTCAAAATATCATCCTGGTGGAAGATATCCTCGACACCGGCCTCACGCTTACTTTTTTGCGAAAGCTTTTGATGGCGCACCAGCCGCGGGCGTTCAAAATCGCTGCTTTACTTGATAAGCCTTCACGACGCGTCGCTCAGGTGCAGGCCGACTACACCGGCTTTCAGATTCCTGACAGATTCGTGGTTGGTTACGGGCTGGACTTCGCGGAGCGCTATCGCAACCTGCCTGACATCTGCGCTCTGAACGACACCGACCTGAAATAAATCTTCACCAAAGCTGGCGCAACTTTACATTCCCACAGCAAATATGTGGTGATAGAATCCGTTCTGGATGTCCCAGACTCTGACCGACCCACAGCTTCAGGTGCGCGGCTGGCAGACTCTCGCCGCCGGCATTGACCACACTATACTCAAGCCAGATACCACCCGGGAGCAGATTGTCCGCCTGTGTGAAGAAGCGGCCTTCTTCAATTTCGCCGCAGTCTGCGTAAGCCCCTGGTGGATCAGCGTGGCCAGTTCTGTACTGAGTGGCACGCCCGTCAAAGTGGCCACCACAATTGGGTTTCCTCATGGCGTCAACCACACCACCGTCAAACGGTTTGAGGCGGAAGAAGCCGTCCGCATGGGCGCGCAGGAACTTGATATGGTGCAGAACGTCGGCGCACTCAAGTCCGGCGATCGAATGAGCGTGCAGAATGACATAGCAGCGGTTGTGGAAGTCGCCCATGCGTCGGATGCGATCGTTAAAGTCATCCTGGAAACCCCGCTGCTTACGCTCGAAGAAAAGATCCTGAGTTGCCAGATCTGCCTGGCCGCTCACGCAGATTTCGTAAAGACCGCCACCGGCTTCAATGGCGGCGCCACGGCGGATGATGTCTCTCTCATGCGCGGTGTAGTTGGCGATCATGCAGGCGTGAAAGCCTCTGGCGGTATCCGCAGCGCTGCAACTGCCCAGCAGATGATTGCCGCCGGAGCCAATCGCATCGGGACCAGCTCTGGCGTGGCCATCATGCACGAACTTGGCGCGCCCGAGTTCCGCAGCCGCCAATAGTCTTCAGCAGTAGATGCGCTGCTGCCCATCGCTACGCAGCTTCTCGCGCTTCCACAGTGCCGCAATTTTCAAGCTGTTATCATGAACAGTGGACACGATGGTTACCTCCGCACCACCTTCGCGCATGGACGTTGAAGCCCTTCTGATTGAAGTGGCGGACGTCCTCAACACCACGCTGGACCTTGATACCCTTCTCCAGCGCGTGGCTGAGGTGGTGAAACGCGTCATTGATTACGAGATTTTCTCGATTCTCCTGCTCAATGAGCGCCATCAGGACCTCCGTTTTCGCTTCCAGATCGGTCATCTGCCGGAAGTTGCGGAACGCATCCGTGTGAAAGTGGGAGAAGGAGTGACCGGCAGGGCCGCGCAGGAGCGCCGCACCATCCTGGTGGACGACGTCAGCCACGAAAAAGAGTACATCGAAGCAGTTCCAAGAGTGCGCTCGGAGCTGGCGGTGCCGCTCATCAACAAGAACCGCGTCATCGGCGTAATGGACCTGGAAGCGCGTGAGAAAGGCTACTTCAAGGAAGAGCATGCGCGGCTCCTCACTCTCATAGCCTCGCGTATTGCGGTAAGCATAGAGAATGCGCGGCTTTATAGCCGTGTCTCGCGACAGGCCAGCACGTTGGTGGTGCTGAATGAGATCAGCCGCGAGCTGACTTCGATCCTGAATGTGGACCAGCTGCTCAAGCGCGTCGGTGACTTGCTGGTGAAATTGATTGACTACCAGATGTTCTCAATCCTTCTTCTCGACGAAAACAAGGAAAAGCTGGTGCATCGTTTCTCGGTGCGCTTCAAAGAGAACATCCAGATCAAGCATGATATCCCGCTGGGTCGCGGTCTGGTGGGAGCAGCAGCCCTGGAGCGCAAAGCCGTGATGGTGTCCGATGTAACGAAAGATCCACGCTACATCAAAGCCAATCCTGAGACGCGTTCAGAACTGGTCGTTCCGCTCATTCATAAGGACCGGGTTATTGGTGTCCTTGATCTGGAACACACGCGGCGTGGCTATTTCACGGAAGATCATGTGCGCACAATAACTACTTTGGCCGCACAAATCGCCATTGCCATTGAAAACGCTACTTTGTACGAACGGATTGCCAAAGAGGAACAACGGCTGGAACGCGACCTCTCCATGGCACGAGAAGTCCAGCACCATCTGCTGCCGCCAACGTGCCCGGCGCTGAACAACGCCGAGGTTGCGGCGCGCTTCAACCCCGCGCATGCCATCGGCGGCGACATGTATGACTTCCTTGACTACAAGCAGCCGCGGTCATGTTTGATCGTGAGCGACGTTAGCGGCAAGGGTGCGCCGGCTGCGTTGTATGCTGCCCTGGTCAGCGGCATCATTCGCAGCACTGCTCCCGCCGAACCTTCTCCCGCCCAGATGCTGGGATCTGTGAATCGCGCGCTCAACCAGCGGCGCCTGGATGCAAACTATGTGGTTCTCTGTTGTGCGCTCTGGGATGACGAGAAAAAGATCATGCGCGTTGCGAACTCGGGCCTGCCACGCCCGATTTATTGCCACAACGGTCACGCGCACATGATTGAGGCCGCAGGTCTGCCGCTGGGAATGTTTTCTGACGCGGCTTATGACGAAACCACCATCCACTCTCAGCCAGGCGACGTATTCGTATTTTTCAGTGACGGGATCGTTGACGCCAGCAATCGCAAGGACGAACAGTTCGGACGCGTTCGCATCGAGCAAGTAATTGATCAGAATTCCGCCAAGTCCGCTCAGGAGATTGTGGACGCCCTGTTCAGCGCTGCCGCTGAATTCTCGGCGGGTGCGCCAGTATTTGACGATCAGACGGTGGTGGTACTGAAAGTTAAGTGAAGAAATTGACCCTGCTGCGTCTATCGCTCTGAATCCAATAAGCTAAATGTGACATTAACCTGAAAAAGCACGGTTTTTGCATTAGTCCTTCTAACAAATGCGTACAGCTAAGCTGTTTCTTATCGCCTTGAGCTTGACTTTTCCGCCCCGCAGAGCCATTCACCTATAACTTCGAAAGGTAATGATGGCCCTGCCGCCTTAACTTTCGATGGAATTGCAATTTTCAGGGTCTAATTAGAAAGTTTAATCTTCACTTTGTTGTTTTCTAATCCCGGGCTGCCAAAGTACCCTCGGCTGAAACATCGCCTTGGCGGACTGTAATGCCAGGCAGACCTTAACTTCCGGGCAGCCGACTCCAGGCAAGACCGGACCGCAGCTCTCAAGAGCTCGGCCGGATTGAAGTTTGTTTTAGGAGCGCAGCCAAAAAATGAGTCACCTCTTTCTTCCGAAAGATGCGTCCAAAGCGCGTCTTCGCGAGGCGGAGCACGCCCGCCAGAACCGCGCGGAAATCCTGGCAGCTTATTCCCAGGGAAAAGTTTCGCGTCGCGACCTCATCAAATGGGGTCTGATTACAACCGCAGGAGCCCTCGCGCCAATCCACGGGCTCAGTCCATTCGTCAACAGCGCATACGGTGAGGTTCCCACTGGAACACCTCCCAGCCCGACCTTTGGGGCCGCAGCATTCAGCCAGCCAATGCCTCGCTTTGACCTGTTCCCCAGGAATCCGGTCACAGCGCTGAACCCTCTTCCATCTGAGCAGTCCAACCAGACGATGCAGCCAGTTGACCCGGCTCTGGGCGGCGGTTACGGACCGATGGAAGGCCGTCCGCCAGGACCGGATTGGGCGCACCAGCGCTGGAGTGAGTTCTATCCCAAGGTGTCTTTTGAAGCGACACAGGCCGGGGCCCAGACCAACACTATCTACAACCCTGGTGTGTCTTCGAACATGAACTCTGGGATTGATCCCACGGCCTCACTGCCGCTGAAGTTCCATCCCAGCATGCCGGTGCAGGATCCGCTGAAGGTGTGGACCTTTAACGGAACCATTCCTCCCAAACTTCTGCTCGGACGCTACGGCGAGCCGATTCTCTTCCGCCATCACAACGGTTTGCCTTGCGATGTAACCAAGAACGGTGGATTTGGTCGCAACACCATCACCACGCACGAACACAACGGACATAACCCGGCGGAGAGTGACGGCTTCACTGGCGCATTCTTCTTCCCCGGCCAGTTCTATGACTATCGCTGGCCGATGATTCTGGCCGGCCACGACTCCATCAATGTGGACGCAACCGATCCGCGCGCGGGCAGCCCGAACGACGCGGGTGGAATCGACAAAGTGCCGGGCGACTGGCATGAAACCATGTCCACCCACTGGTTCCACGATCACATGTTCAGTTTCACGTCGCAGAACGTCTACAAAGGCAACGCTGCCATGTTCAACATG
>JBAIYI010000595.1:0-4881 GCA_037915955.1 Terriglobales bacterium | reverse complement strand
CGGGGACAACTCTCTACTGTGGAGCAAAACGCCGCTCGCAACAATAAGGATTTTACTGGATATTTACCGGCCTTGACACGACGTTGTACCCGCCTTTTGCGTCCTGTGCCGTAATAGTAATCCAGTTCTCCCCGGGCGGCAGCTGATTGGTGTAATGCGTGAACTTACCTTCGCTGCTGACCCGCGGCACTTCCTGTCCATTCACCATCACGCGCGCCCCGGGTTCCGTCTTTCCCCGTACCTCAAAAGTGTGCCCATGCTGGATAAAGGGTTCCACGTCCAGCAGCAGGTTCGCGCTTGAATCAGACTTCGCCACCACCGTAAAAGTACTTCGGTCCCCGGCCACAGACTCCTTGCCACCCTCTCCAACGGCCTGCACTTCCCAGAAATATGTCCCAGGCTCCAGGCCCTGGACTGCCAGTTCCAGCCGCGACCAGTTCTTCTCCTCCACCACCGGCGTCCCGCTGAAGAACTGGTTCTTCGCAACTTTAATGTGATATGCCTTGGCTCCGTCCACCAGCGACCAGTAAAGACTAACGCTCTTTGTCTTGGGATCCAGATGAACCACATCACCCGCTTTTGGCGCCATTCAGGTGGGCGGGGCGATTACCTTGCTTTTCGCGATTGTCGTGGTGCCGACCGGCAACGTGGCCTTTTCATTCACCGCCAGCGTGGTATTGGTGCTGCCGCGGTTCAGGTCGGAAGTTCCCTTGGTCTGTGTGATCGACGTCTCATCCCGCGTCGGATCGTTTACCACGGTGGCCGCGCTGCTTGGGGCCATGCTTGCCGTGGTATCGCCCACAATCACCTGTGACCTTGAGCCGCGCGTCATGCTGTCGTTGGTGGAGAGGTCCACTGTTCCGGTCGTCACCTGGACGGCAACCCTCGTCTGCTGCTGCGCCGTCACCGAGTTCTCCTGAATCACGATGAGCGAATCCGGCTTTACGGAGTAGCTGGTGCCGTCAGTAAACACCACGCGGGCCATGCCCTCGCCGGTTGTCTGCACCACATCATTACGCTCCAGCGCCAGGCTGTAATCGGCGGTGACCCAGACGTTGCTGCTTGCTTTTCTCACCCGGACCACGCCTACCAGGTTCGTGAAATGCGCCTGCTGCGGACCCGCTTCCGTGACCGGATCGGCTGTGCCGGTCCCTACGCCCATCCGGCCGAGCGCCCGTTGGAATCTCATCTGCCCGGCAAGGACCATGCGATTGGAAAAGTCAGGAAATGCGAAATAGATAACGATCAACGCCAGGGCGAACATTGCCATCAGCCCCATCAGTACGCTGCGGTAAGTGATGGTCACGTAGGAAACGTGAAAGCCGGCGGATTGTCGCTTATGCGCCACTATGTTGCTGGTGGAATGGGTGTTTTACAAGTTAGTAACTACAGAGTACCACAACTATTCAGCCGTAAATCCACGCCCCAGTCGCCCAAAAGTGCTCGCACTATGAGGGGCTTCAAACCTGATCTGGGCTTCAGGGAAATCAGCGTACCTCGTACTAATCCCAGCCGAAAAGTGGGTTACAAGGAACCCCGTATTCCAGCGCAAAAAGCAAACAGCCGCGGTATAAGTCCGCGGCTGTTACTGTTTTTCAGGTGATTTACTTACAGTGAACTCATGTTGGCCAGGAACTCAGCGTTGGCGCGAGTCTTGGCCATCCTCTCCGTGAGCAGTTCCATTGCTTCCACCGGCGAGAGCGGGTTCAGCACCTTGCGAAGCACCCAAATGCGCGCCAGGTCTTCCTTGGGAATCAGCAGCTCTTCCTTTCGGGTTCCGGAGCGCTGGATATCAATGGCCGGGAACACGCGCTTATCAACCAGCTTGCGGTCAAGGATGATTTCCATGTTGCCGGTGCCCTTGAACTCTTCAAAAATGACATCATCCATGCGTGAACCGGTCTCGACCAGCGCCGTAGCGATGATCGTCAGCGAGCCGCCTTCTTCAATGTTGCGGGCCGCGCCAAAGAAGCGCTTCGGACGCTGAAGTGCGTTGGAGTCCACACCGCCGGAGAGCACCTTGCCGGAAGGCGGAACAATCGTGTTGTAAGCGCGCGCCAGGCGCGTAATTGAATCCAGCAGAATCACCACGTCGCGCTTGTGCTCCACCAGGCGCTTGGCCTTTTCGATCACCATCTCAGCCACCTGCACGTGGCGGGCTGCCGGCTCGTCGAAGGTCGATGAGATCACTTCCCCCTTCACGGAGCGCTGCATGTCCGTGACTTCTTCCGGACGCTCGTCAATCAGCAGCACGATCAGCACAACTTCCGGATGGTTCGTGGTGATGGAGTTGGCAATGTTCTGCAGCAGCATCGTCTTGCCGGTGCGCGGCGGCGCCACGATCAGTCCGCGCTGGCCTTTGCCCACCGGAGTCAGCAGGTCCATCACGCGGGCGCTGATGTTCTCCCTCACCGTCTCCAGCTTCAGCCGCTCCTGCGGATACAGCGGAGTCAGGTTGTCAAACAGGATCTTGTTACGCGCTTCTTCCGGCGATTCAAAGTTGACCGCCTCGATCTTCACCAGCGCAAAATATTTTTCCCCTTCGTGGGGAGGCCGCACCTGGCCGCTGATGGTGTCGCCTGTCTTCAGGTCGAATTTGCGGATCTGGGAGGGAGAAACGTAAATGTCGTCAGGACCGGGCAGGTAGTTATAGTCGGGAGACCGCAGGAATCCGTAACCATCTGGCAGGATTTCCAGCACGCCCTCGGCAAAGATGTGTCCTTCTTTTTCGCTCTGAGCCTGCAGGATTTTGAAGATGAGGTCCTGCTTGCGCAGACCGCTGGCGCCAGGAAGGTCGAGGGTGCGCGCGATCTTGGTAAGCTCAGTGATGTTTTTTTCTTTTAGCTCCGCAATTGTCATTTGTCACCTACGGGATTGAATGTATCTGGGAAGGGATTTGAACGCTGGGTTACAGCAGGCGAGACTTCCAGGCCTCAGGAGTTTATCCTGAGGACCGCCGGACCGGCCAGGCCCGGCGGGCTTTCAGGAACACTTATTATGCAGCGCGACGCTCTTGCTCTGCAACTTTCACCGTTGTCGTGTTGATCACTTCCTCGGTTTCCTTGGCGTCGCCAACACGCACCAGCACGTCATTCATCGTCTCCTGAATGCGCGTATTCGGCTTGTGGAACTGACGCGTAGCTTTGGACACCAGCTGGCAGAGAAGATAGCGGTTCTCCACCGTGTCGAGCGCGTCATAGATCAGGTTTGAGCGCATGAGTGTTCTCCTTATCAAAACTTAATTATTTCCGAATGAAATCAACTTCTTACAAAGTCCGCGACCCGGGACAGAGCACATGCCCCAAACTGCCTCATAGCTCTTAGCGGTACAACAAAAGCTGGTGTGTTGGGAGTTCCAGAGACCCTGGTGCGATTATTAGACGCCACAGGTGGCTTCTGAGTTGCTTAAAAACTTCAATTTCTTGAAGCGGCTGAAATGTCCCGGAGATTTAGCCAGAACTGCGTGCTTTCGCCCGCGAATGCTACAACTTATACGCCAATCGGCCTTGAGGTCAAGTAAATTTCTTGTTCGTCGCATATTACCTAAGTCCCTTGTTTTGTTGGATCAGGCGGGTTGTGGCATCATTGGGGTTGAACTCTTAATCCCAGATGAGGTGGTATGCCTGACCTTCGCTACCCCATTGGCCCCTTTGTCGCCGATGATAACCCGACGTCCGAGACCCGGACCCACCACATAGAACAGATCGCAGCACTACCCGAAAAATTGCGCTCAGCCTTGAGCGGCCTTTCTGACCAGCAGTTGGATACCCCTTACCGCGAAGGAGGCTGGACCGTCCGCCAGGTCGCACACCATGTGCCGGACAGTCATCTCAACGCCTATGTGCGCTTCAAACTCGCCCTCACCGAGAACGTGCCAACCATCAAGCCCTATGAAGAGGGCGCATGGGCGCGCTTGAAAGACACTGAGCAAACCCCGATTGAGATTTCGCTTGCGCTGCTTGACGCGCTCCATCAGCGCTGGGTGATCCTGCTGAAGTCGATGAAGGCGGAAGACTTCCAGCGAAAGCTGAATCATCCCGAATCAGGCGTGCAGAACCTTGACCGCGTGCTGGCCCTTTATTCCTGGCACGGCAATCATCACCTGGGACACATCACAGGGCTGCGGGACCGGATGAAGTGGTAGCTATCGGATCCGGATGTTGACCAGATAGCGACTCGTGAAGTCGGTCATCTCGCCGACCCGCTTGCCCGGAGCAGGCAGCAATCGGGCGGAAAGTGGCTTCTTCCACTTCACGGACAGGCTTGCCACATCGGCAATGATGTTTTCCAGTTCCTGGGGCGTCGTCTCTCCGCTCATGGGGATCGCGTCCAGCCCGGCGCTGCACACGGCTGAATAAGAAAGCAGCGCATCGCGACTGATACGTCCCGCCTCCCAGCGCCGCGCCAGCACAGAATCTTCCAGCACCGGCAGCATCAAGCCGCTGTACCCAGCGTGAATCACCGGGATTCGCTGCAGGGCGGAAGTGATCGTGAATGCAGCGCTCAAAGAGCCCGCGGAACCGATTGGCCCGTCGAGCAGGGTTTCAATGGCCCCGCCGATGGAAACATCTTTCAGCGGCACTGGCGTCAGGTCAATTCCCTGATAAGTCCAGCCCGTCATCTTCTCCGCGCGACGGGAGATCTCCTCCACCTTTTTAGCTTCGGCGCCCAGCATCTGAACCAGTTTGTCGCCCGCGGCAAGCACGTCACCGTTCGCGCCGGAGAACGCCTGGTTCACAACACCCGCTGACTCAATTCCAACCGCAAATGAACGACCTGCGCCCTGCGTGTAGGTGACCGGGAAAAAGGGCCCGTGCAGCGGCGGAAAAGCTCCGGCCGCGAAACGGAAATTCCCTTCGCCGTGGTCGGTATGGTCCTGCA
>JBAIYI010000594.1:0-7995 GCA_037915955.1 Terriglobales bacterium | reverse complement strand
TCGCTCCTCGAGAGTGCGAATGGAAGCATGGCGACAGTGGCTACTCGGCGACACAAAGTTCTTCTTATGGATAACGAGAACGAATCTACTTGACTCCGACCGGCCTTCTCATGGAAGGCGATTACACTCACAAGGCCGCAAGTGTCGTCTTTAGCCGAGGTGCTGGCTAAAGCTCAACCTCCCCAGTGCTGTCGCCGATACGATCAATATCAACTCCCAATTTGTGCAGGATGCTTAGCAATAAGTTTGCCATGGGAGTTTCTTCCGGGCATCTCACATGAAGATTGCCTTTGAGCATCCCGTTCGCTCGACCTGCCAGAAACAGGGGCAGGAATTTGTGCTCGTGGACGTGGGAATCCCCCATGGGACTGCCATAGAGAACCAGAGAGTGGTCCAACAGATTGCCGTCCGCGTCGGGAGTATCCCGCAGATGCTGGAGAAACTGGGCAGCCTTGCTTACGTGATAGCGGTTCAGCCTGGCATATTCTTCGATCTGTTCAGGAACTTCACGATGGTGCGAGAGAGTGTGGAAAGGGGTTGTCACTCCACTTTCGGGATAGACGCGCTGGCTTCTATCAATCCCCATTTTGAAAGTGCTAACACGGGTAATGTCGGCGGAGAACGCTAAGACCTGCAGGTCGAACATGAGCTTCACATGCTCTTCGAAAGAGTCCGGAATGCTTGTCGGGGCGCCCTCCAAGGGTCGTCCGGGGCGCGCGGCATTGGCGGTTTCGACGCTCTGAATACGGCGCTCAATCTCGCGGATCGAGTCTAGGTAATCATTCACCCGAGAGCGATCCGCAGCCCCCATGCGAGCCTTCAGCCGGGCAACAGCTTCTTATCCGGAGCAGGCATTCCGTGATTCGCGTCACCGAAGCCCGAAATTATTCAGAGCAAGAACTACCCGCTCTCGGCGGGCTCATGTCCGTTTTCGGATTCTTCTTATCTTTCGGATCCTTGAAGTTATTTCGTTAGTGCAACCAAGTGTGATCTGAATCACTGAGTATTGCGTCGCATTTCGGTGTAATGCATTCTCGTGGTCGAAAGGTGCTAACTGCCTGTTCGAACCTGTCCTCAATCGTTCAGTCGATTGTAGTTATCAGTCTGCAGGGCCGATCCAGCGGCCAACTGAACACAATCAAACCGGCGGTTGCAAAAAAGCCGCTGCCGATTGGAGCCGCGAAACGCGGTATCACATCAAGAACTCGAAAGAGCATGCATGCCTTGATGCAGAACCGCGACTACCGGAAGTGACTCAAATATCGCAGCCCTTATTAGTCCATTCCAGGCCGGCTGCAACATCACCAGACACTGAAACATGCATCCACAAACCACTGTGAGCGTCTAAAAGGGAAGTTTGGAAAGTCAGTGGAGAATGCCAGCAGCAACGCTTCCGAGACCAGCCGTGCGAGTCCTGAGCAAAGGATCGCCCAGTTGCTCGCAGTTGAGCGCGCTCGCCTCGAGCAAGAATTAGGCCTGGCGAAAAGGCCCGTGCAGCATTTCCGGCGGTCTGAGGAACGCGCTTTTACCGCCGGAGAGCGAAACCGCGTCACGATCTTGTTTGGAGGTCTGACATGGAAGCATGAGCAATTGATCCAGGCAGTTCTCGAGGGTGCGGGCTACCGCACTCAGCGCCTGCCCACGCCTGACCTGAGTGCCTTTCATGTTGGCAAGCAATTCGGCAACACCGGACAGTGCAACCCCGCATATTTCACGGTCGGCAATCTCATCAAGTATCTTCGCGACCTTGAATTCCAGGGCATGTCTCATCAGGACGTTCTGGACAACTACGTCTTTTTCACCGCGGGAACGTGCGGCCCATGCCGTTTCGGGATGTATGAGTCCGAGTACCGTATGGCCTTGAAGAATGCCGGGTTCGATGGCTTCCGCGTCCTGTTGTTCAAGCAGGATGACGGCGTTAAGGCACAGACAGGAGAGCCAGGCCTTAAATTTACCGTTGACATAGGGATGGGTGCATTCAACGCGCTCAATCTCGGCGACATTACGAACGAGATGATTTATCGAATCCGGCCATATGAAATCACACCGGGTAAAACCGATCGAGTTTTTGGAGAGGTGCTCGAAGAGTTAGCACGATTCCTGCGGGACCGTCGCCGTTTTGAAATCCTCCAATCGCTGCCGCAGTGGCTTTCCCAGCGGCTGGCGGAAAAGAAAGGCCTTAAAGACACGCTGAACACGCTGGGAAAGATTTATCTGCACCTCTATGGCGAAGACTACGCTCAAGTTCTGCGGGAATGTCGTGACCGAATCAGGCAGATCGAGGTTGATCGCTTGCGAGTAAAGCCGATCGTAAAGATCACCGGCGAGTTTTGGGCCCAAACCACCGAAGGCGACGGCAACTTTAACATGTTTGCTTTTCTGGAACGGGAAGGAGCGCAGGTTTTGGTGGATGGTGTAGCCAACTGGGTGCTGTACTTGCTTCGCCAGGCGAAGGCAAATGCCCATGCCCGGAAGGGATTGGATGTGGATCACTACCGGCCTGCATGGTACCAGTTCAAAAAGTTGCTGGCGAACGGGCTGAAGTTCCACAAGAAGCTTTCGTTTCTGACACTCGGCGAGCGCATCATGGCAGGCCAATACAAGCGCGCGGCTGAAAAATTGGGAAACCTGGCGCACCCATTGGTCTCGCAAGCCGAACTGGCTCGGCTGGCGCACCCCTTTTACCACACGTTGGCACAGGGCGGTGAAGGCCATCAAGAGGTCGGCAAGAACGTATATTACAGTGCCAACCATTTGTGCCATTTGGTATTGGCGCTCAAGCCCTTTGGCTGTCTCCCGTCCTCACAATCTGATGGCGTGCAGTCTGCAGTGGTGAACCGATTCCCTGAAATGATTTTTCTTCCCGTTGAGACTTCAGGCGAAGGCGAGATCAACGCTCATAGCCGTGTCCAGATGGCGCTCGGTGAGGCCAAGAGCAAAGCCAAATTGGAGTTTCAACGCGCCCTTGCTTCCACAGGAAAGCGGCTGGAAACAATCAAAGGGTTTGTGGATCAACGCCCAGAGCTGCGTGATCCGCTGTATCCAGTTCCGCAAAGGCAAGGAATCGCTGGCATCGCCGCCAATTTTGTCCTTTACGTAAATGACCTCATGAATAAAAGGCAGTTCTGCTGAAAAAGCGGTACGTCATGACCGCCAGTGTCAATCACATCTCGCGATACGCTGTTGGCTTGGATGTGGGGTCTACCACTGTCAAAGCGGTCGTCATTGACACTGCAAATGATCGCATCGTCTGGCGGGACTATCAACGCCATGAGACCCGGCAGCCAGAAAAACTGCTCGAGTTCCTTCAGCGGATGGAAGACGCCATCGGCATTAACCAACGCAACTGCCGGGTGCTTATGACGGGCTCAGGAGGTAATTCTCTGTCCGGTCTCGTTGGGGCAAAGTTCGTACAGGAAGTCACCGCTGTCTCTTTGGCGGTGGAACGCCTCCACCCGGAAGTTAGCTCGGTCATTGAGTTGGGCGGCCAGGATGCAAAGATCATCGTGTTCAAAGAGGATCTGCATACCGGACGTAAGAAGAAGATTCCGTCCATGAATGACAAGTGTGCCGGAGGCACCGGCGCCGTGATCGACAAAATCGTTGCTAAGCTGAGAATCCCTCCGGACGAGCTTTGCACTCTGGGCTATGCAGGTATCCGAGTGCATCACATTGCCGGAAAATGTGGAGTCTTCGCCGAAACGGACATCAATGCGCTGCAGAAACAGGCGATTCCCGCCGACCAGTTGATGGCTTCCCTGTTTGACGCCATCGTGCTCCAGAATCTGACGGTTCTGGCGCGAGGTCACACCCTGCACCCTGAAGTACTGCTTCTGGGCGGCCCGAATGCCTTTATTCGTGGGATGCGCGAGGCCTGGCAGCACAACATTCCTTTGATGTGGGAGGAGAGAGAAGTTGAACTCCCGAGTGGTGCCGCACCTGAGGACTTGATCAAGGTGCCTAAGGATGCAGAGTACTTTGCTGCCATCGGTGCTGTGGAGTTCGGCAAGGAAGAAGACGAGGAGGCGGGCCGTTACCTCGGCATAGCAGAATTGGAGCACTACATCCGCGAGGGAAGGCAGGAGGAGAAGTTGAAGGCCGGTTGCCACGGTTTGGGAGCTCAGACGACGGAGGTGCAGCTTTTCAAGAAAGAATTCACGCCCAGGCAGTTCGTTCCGGTCACGTTCGAGGCCGGCCAACAAGTGCGTGCCTTCATCGGTCTGGATGGCGGTTCCACTTCCACTAAGGCCGTGCTCCTCTCGGAGTTTGGCGAAGTGCTTGCCAAAGCCTACAGGCTCTCTGAGGGCAATCCAATCGAAGACACAAAATTTCTGTTCCGGTCTATACGCCAGCACGTCGAATCGCAAGGAGCCACTCTGGAAGTTCTGGGGGTTGGTACGACCGGTTATGCCAAAGACATCCTGCGCGATGTCCTTCATGCCGATGTAGCCCTCACGGAAACAGTGGCCCACGCCCAGTCCGCATTGCGCTATCACTCTGATCCACATGTCATCGTCGATGTCGGCGGGCAGGACATTAAGATCATCATCCTGCGGGATGGTCGCATCAAAGACTTCAAGCTGAACACGCAGTGCTCTGCCGGCAATGGGTATTTCCTTCAATCCACCGCAGAAGGCTTTGGGCTCTCGGTAAGTGAGTACGCTGACGTCGCGTTTTCGGCTGATGTCATGCCGGTTTTTGGATACGGCTGCGCCGTGTTCCTGCAGTCAGACATCGTAAATTTTCAGCGTCAGGGCTGGCGTGTGGAAGAAATCCTCGCCGGTCTTGCCGCAGTTCTTCCCAAAAATGTCTTCCTTTATGTAGCCAATGTACCTAGCCTGGCAAACCTGGGGACCCGCTTCATACTACAGGGCGGCACGCAGAACAACCTGGCCGTAGTAAAGGCCGAAGTTGATTTCATCCGTTCCAGTTTTCATGGTTCCGTGGAAGAGCCTGAAATTATTGTCCACGAGCACTGCGGCGAAGCCGGAGCAATCGGCGTGGCCCTTGAGGCGGCTCGACTTCTTGCGAACGGCCGCAAGTCCAGCTTCATCGGGCTTGATGCGACCGAAATTATCACGTACCGCAGCACGCGAAATGAGGATACACGCTGTAATTTCTGCAAGAACACGTGCCTGCGCACGTTTATCGATATCCAAACGGCCGCGCGAACGCACTGGTCGCAATCAGAGTTCAAATCGAAGGTGCCTTTAAATCCTGGCGAACAGCGCCTCATCATTGCCAGCTGTGAGAAGGGTTCGGTTGAGGATCTTGCAACGATGCGCGGCATCAAGGCGGGACTAGATGCCGTGAAGTCCGCGAATCCAAACCTGGTCGAGGTTGCCTCCCACGAAGTTTGGAAATCCAGCAGCCCTCAGATGGTTGCTGATACCCCGCCTTCACGTGCCTGGACAACAAGAACGCGCAATCGCGGTGCCCGCATGTTGCAACGGGAATCTATCCGCATCGGCATTCCGCGTGTCCTGAACATGTACGCCTATGCGCCATTGTTCAGTGCCTACCTGGAGAGCCTTGGCGTACCGGCCGAAAACCTTGTGTACTCAGACTTCACAACCGCTGAAATGTACCGCTCCGGTTCAAGTCGCGGTTCGATCGATCCCTGCTTCCCTTCCAAAATCACGATTGCTCATTTTCATAACCTGATCTTCGCAAAGCACGCACGCAAGCCTCTGCAATGCATTTTTCTTCCGATGTTCGACGTGCTCTGTTCTCCTCTGGTCCGCACACGCGCCTGCAACGCGTGTCCCACGGTTGCAATCACGCCGGAAACCGTCGAGGCGGCATACACGAAAGAGATCGATTTATTCGCTGAAAAAGGCATCAACTATCTGCACCCGATGGTGAACCTCTCAGACAAGAGGCTATTCGCCCGGCAAATGTTCAACGCGTGGGGACCGGTACTTGGCCTGTCTGAAGACGAGAATGATCGGGCTGTGGATGCGGGCTTCCAGGCATTGGAGGCATACGAGGCCTCGATGCGCAGAAAGGCGCGCGAAGTCCTGGATATGCTGGAAAGAGAACAGCGTCTGGGCATTGTCATCCTGGGGAGGCCCTACCATCACGACCCCGGCCTGAACCATGGAATTCCTGAAGAGTTTCAGAAGCTGGGCTATCCCGTACTCTCTCAAAGCACCCTGCCGCTGGATCAAGACCTGCTGGACAGGCTGTTTGGGGAGGAAGTGCGTGATGGCATCATCAGTGACCCCTTGGATATCTCAGACGTCTGGAAGACCTCCAGTGCCGCCAGCAGCAACCTGAAACTTTGGGCTGCCAAATTCACCGCCCGCCATCCCAACCTCGTCGCGGTGGAGATTTCCAGCTTCAAGTGCGGCCATGATGCTCCCATTTACAGCGTGGTTGAGCAGATCATCGAACAGTCGCACACACCTTATTTCTGCTTTAAGGATCTCGACGAGAACAAGCCCGCGAGTTCCATCAAGATTCGCATCGAAACCATCCACTATTTTCTCAAACGTTATCGCGACCTCATGGCACGCGAGTCGGCGGCAAGGCAGGAAATAGCAACACGCCTCGCGGCTTACGAGCGTGAGCTGCGCCGGGTTTGAGATTCTGCCGTCCATTCACCTCGGCTGATTCGTGTTGAAGTGATCACGATCACCTACTTCGTCGCTCAGAGGTGCGAGGATAACGACTGGAACCTGTCATAATCCGTCAGCTTGGTCTTGTCGCCAGCAGCGATAAGAGTTGTGTACTGACAAGCCTGTGATCACTATCACTGTGTCCACGTCCTGAACAAGTCATCCTTGTATTGCTCCTTTCGCGTCATCGCGGAAACGGGCGGCGCCAGGGGCAATCTTAAATCTCTGCACAATGATTTTTCAGTCCTGGAAGACCTGATGATGCATACAAGGACACTGCCTCAGAGGTTGTTGCCACTGACAAGGTACGCACTACATGATCCGAACCAGCATAAGAACAGTCCTGCTCGTTACAGCCCTCGGTTTTTTCACAGCTAGATCTGCTACGGCCCAGGAGCAGGCGGGTCCACAACTCTTTCTCAGCAAGAGCCTGGCATTCTCCCACGAGGAGATTCTGCAGGTCGGACAGGGCGGTGTTGTTGCCAAGGTGCTCAAGTCGGAAAAGCACGAGGTGGCCGCCGTCACAGTGTCCCGATTCAATGTCTCTCCGGAATTTTTTGTTGCAAAATTCCGTGACATCAGGCAACACAAAAAGAGCGAGGCCGTGTCGCAGGTCGAGAAGTTCAGCAATCCGGCTCGGGCCGAGGACCTTCGCGACTTGGTACTTGTCCCTCAAGAAGTCAACGACCTGAAAAACTGCCGGCCTGGCGCGTGCAATTTCAAGCTCTCAAGCCAGCAGATAGAACTTGTTCATCAACGCGTCAATTTTGCTGCTCCGGATGCTGCCGAGCAGGCGTCTGCAGTACTCCGTCAAATGCTTGCGGACTACGTTCGTAGTTACGTCGTAGCAGGCAACCGGGCGATGGACCATTACAACGACAAAGAGACATCGCTCGATACCACAACACAATTTAATCAGATCCTCGACGAATCCCCATATCTGGTGGAATATGCGCCTGAGTTCAGTAAATACCTGCGAAATTTTCCGGACTCGCCTCCGCCGAGTGTAGAAACCTTTATCTACTGGTCCCGGGAAAACTATGGCCACGGTCTCAAGCCAGTGATCACAATCACCCATGTGACCATTTTGCGCCGTTCCGTGAAGGCAGGTCCCGAAGTCCTTATTGCGTCCAAACAGATTTATGCCAGTCACTACTTTGAAGCATCTCTCGGGCTGACGCTGCTTTTTCCCGCAACGCAAACTGACTCCATACCGGCCGTCTATGTCGCTTATGTGAACCGCTCGCGTATCGACCTCCTCAGGCGGTGGTATGGCGGCCTTCTTCGAGGAACGCTGTCGGGAGGAGTACAGAAGTCCATGCGGGCTAATATGATTGAAGTAAAGAGAAAGATGGAGACCGAATATACTGCCAGT
>JBAIYI010000537.1:0-6372 GCA_037915955.1 Terriglobales bacterium | reverse complement strand
CAGCGGGTTCGCCGGGCTGTGCCTCCGCCGGCGGGGGTGCGTGACGATCTGGAAGTCATTTATGATCTCGCGCGCCGTCTTGGGCATGACTGGGGCGAGCCGGATTCAGAGAGCATCTGGAACGAGCTGCGCAGCCTCAGCCCCATGCACGGGGGCATGAGCTACAAACGGCTGGAAGAATCATGCGGACTGCAGTGGCCATGCTATGACGAATCGCATCCGGGAGAGATGTTCCTGCACGGCCGGTTGTGGACCGATCCGCTCATCGGCCCGCGCGCGCCGTTCAGTGTGGTGCACAATGAGCCTCCGGTGGACCGGCTCGACGAGCAGTTCCCCATCCGGCTTACCACCGGCCGCCGGCTCGATTCCTACAACACCGGTGTGCAGAGCGAGCATTTCGCTTCACCTCTGCGTCGCAACGCCGCACTGGAGCTCTCTCCGGAAGACGGGGTGCGTTACCGGCTGCGTGAGGGCGAAAAAGTGCGTGTGAGTTCGCGCCGGGGAACAGTGATTGCTCCGGTACGCTTTGATCCCGGGCTGCGGCCGGGGCTGGCATTCCTCGATATTCACGCGCACGAGCAGATTGCGACCAATGACCTGACGGTTGACGCGGTCGATCCCCGCTCCGGCACCGCCGAGTTCAAGGCCTCGGCAATCCGGATCGAGAAGTGTGTTGAGGGCTGATGGACCTCCATTTCACCAACGCGCAGCCGGTTCCGGAAGAACGCGCCGCCGTGGATGCGGCACTCGGCACGGCAGCGGCAACGAAAGGTAGACGCGAAACGCGAGTGATCTCGAACGGCGGCGCACCAGGCGAGAGGCATCATCTATTGCCAGTGCTGCACGCGATCCAAAAACGAATGGGCTGGATTTCACCAGGTGCGCTGAACTATGCCGCCATGCGCCTGGGTATTGCGCCGGCTGAAGTGCATGGCGTGGCATCTTTTTACGGCATGTTCTCCCTTGTGCCTGCGCCGGCGACCGTTGTTCACGTGTGCGATGACATTGCGTGCCGGACCCGCGGCGCAGAAAAGTTGTGCGGCGAACTGGAGAGCAAGCTCGGTCATGAAGGCAGCGCCTGCGCCGGCATGAATGCCACGTGGAAGCGCAGCGCGTGTCTTGGACTTTGCGAGCGCGCACCGGCCGCGCTGGTGACAGGCGCAGGCGAGAGGCCGGCTGAGGCGGTGATTGCTCCCGCATCGGCTGTGCAAATCCAGAGTGCGATGGAAGCTGCCGAGCATGACAAGCTGCCTGGCACTGCCGACGAGTTCAAAGTGGAAGTCTCGGTCCCGCAGGCCGGCTTCCGAGGTTTGCGCCTGCTCCATCGCATCGGTGACGCAAATGCGATCACACTGGAGGGCTATCGCCGTTCCGGCGGTTATAACTCCCTTGATCGCGTGCTTGAAATGGGTGCTGAGCGCGTGTTGCGTGAGATGGGTGCTTCGAAACTGCTTGGTCGTGGGGGTGCGGCGTTCCCGACGGCAAAGAAATGGGAGGCCGTTCGCCAGCAGTCGCTCGCAGGCAAGGCGTGTTATATGGTCTGCAACGCGGACGAATCCGAGCCCGGAACTTTCAAAGACCGCATCCTCATGGAAGGCGATCCGTTTGCGGTACTCGAAGGGATGACCATCGCCGCCGTCGCGTGCGGGGCGGAGAAGGGGTTCATTTATCTCCGCGGCGAGTATCCGCTGGCGGCGGAGCGGATCAGCTATGCGATTGCAGAAGCGCAAAACGCAGGAGTGCTGGGCAAAAACATTCTTGGAAGCGGGCTGCGGTTCGATATCGAGGTCCGTCGCGGGGCAGGAGCTTACATCTGTGGAGAGGAGACCGCGCTTTTCAACTCCATTGAGGGCTACCGCGGCGAGCCGCGCAACAAGCCTCCGTTCCCGACAGATTCAGGTCTGTTCCGCCAGCCCACAGCCGTAAATAATGTTGAAACGCTGGTCAACGTGCCGCGGATCATCCTGGAAGGGGGTGCAGCATACGCGCTCACTGCCACTGAGAACTCCACCGGCACTCGCCTCTTCTGTCTCTCCGGACATGTGCGCCGGCCTGGGCTCTATGAAGCTCCTATGGGCACGACCTTGCGAGCATTGATCGAACTTGCCGGCGGCGTGGCTGGTTCCGGCAGGCTGCAGTCTGTGTTGCTGGGTGGTGCCGCGGGAACATTTGTGTCGCCGGAAGAACTCGATGTGCCGCTCAGCTTTGAAGGCACGCGCGCCATCGGCGCCACGCTGGGTTCCGGCGTGGTGATGCTGTTTGATGACACGGTTGACCTGCGCCGAATCCTGATGCGCATTGCGGAGTTCTTCCGCCATGAAACCTGCGGACAGTGTGTTCCGTGTCGCGTAGGTGTGGTGCGGCAGCAGGAAGTGCTGGAAAGACTTGCATCCGGCAAGCCGCTGGGCGGGGTTGCAGACGAACTGGCATTGCTGAAAGAGATGTCGCAGGCAATGCGCGATGCCTCGATTTGCGGACTCGGCCAGACGGCTTCGAGCGCGGTTGATTCCGCGTTGAAGCGCTGGAGGTTGTTCTCATGACCAAGCCTGCGCCGGCCATTCAACCTGCTGATGCTCCCGATCTCATTGTGCCGATTCCGCACGGCCCGGTGCCGAAGGCGCCGCCCCAGCCGGAGCGCCGCGCAATAGAGATCACTGTGGACGGTCAGCGTGTTTCGATGCCGGAAGGCTCAACCATACTTGAGGCGACACGGAAACTCGGCATTGATACGCCAACGCTCTGTTTCCTGGAGACGCTTACGCCAGTGAACGTGTGCCGCATATGCGTTGTGGAACTGGAAGGCTCGCGTACGCTGGTACCCGCCTGCTCACGGCAGGTGGAGCAGGGGATGGTCATTCAGACCGAGTCGGAACGCGTGCGTCTCAGCCGCAAGATGGTGCTGGAGTTCCTGAGTTCGGCCGTGGACGTTTCCACCGCACCGCAACTCCAGCAATACATGGTGAAGTATGGCGCGAATCCGGAGCGGTTTGGCTCTGAGCGCGCCACAGTCGCGCGGCCACCGAAGGTTGATAACGAGCTCTATGTTCGCGACTATGCCAAGTGCATCCTTTGCTACAAGTGTGTGGAGGCCTGCGGCGTGGATGCGCAGAACACCTTTGCTATCGCCGTGGCTGGGCGCGGCTTCTCCGCGCACATTGCCACCGAGTACGAAGTTCCGCTGCCTGAATCAGCCTGTGTCTATTGCGGGAACTGCATCGGGGTGTGCCCTACGGGCGCGTTGATATTTAAGACCGAGTTCGACATGCGCAGCTCAGGCACGTGGAATCCAGAGCGGCAGACCCAGACAGACACCATCTGCCCTTATTGCGGCGTCGGCTGCGACCTCACCGTTCATCAGCAGGATGGAAAAATCGTTCGCGTTACCTCACCACTCGATCATTCGGTTACGCACGGCAATCTCTGCATCAAGGGCCGGTTTGGATGGCAGTTCGTACAGATTGATCCGGCAGAGCGCAAAGAGTAACTCGCGCAAGCATCTCTCCCGTTCCCGATTCTCATCCCACCCATTGCCATGGGATGGATTGAGGAGATTCGCAGCCGCAAGCCGGACGCTAAAACAACGACAACAGCTTTCGATGATGCCGCCATGCAGCGCTGGCGCGCTCTCGGTGAGGAACTGGGGCAGGACGTCAACGAGTTCAACTCACAGCAGAAAGGAGCTGACTTCGAGCAGCCAAGCGAGAGCAGCTATCGCGTCACCAACCCACTCTCCGGCCTGGTTCTCGATTTGGCGGCAGACTTTGACGCGCGCGTGGTGCGCTATGACTATCGGCGCCTGAATGACAACAGCACCGGCGCGCCTGAAGGCGGCATGCTTTCCATGAGACAGCGGCAGAATGGCCGCGTGGAGTTTTATTCGGCGGACGAGCGCCTCACCTCTGAGGAGACACGGCAAGTGCTGCTTGAGCCGGTTTTGTTTCCGCCTCAGCTCGCGGCCTGACCCGACTTGCTGGTTGCGCCAAGCGCCGTTGCCAGTTCAGCCAGGCTATGGACCTTCAGATCCGGCTCGCCGTGTGCATGAATCACCGCTCCGATTCTCGGCCGGCGCGACGGCCGGTCAACCCAGACACTCCGGATTCCCAGCTGCTTCGCCGGAATCACGTCGTGGTAAACGCTCTGCCCGGCATGCATGATATTCCCTTTCGGCACTCCGCTACGTCGCATCATCGCTTCAAAATTTCGCAGCGACGGCTTGTAGCTCTGTACCTGCTGGGCGGTAACGACCACCGCAAACTCCACTCCAAGTCTTTTGCGCGTCTCGGCGAAGAAATCGTCATCGATGTTCGAGATGATGCCGAGCTCGTATCTCTTCGAAAGTGTCTGAAGGCCCATGACCGTGTCCGGGAAAGGCTCCCACGTGACGAGCGATTGAGCGAATGTGGCCGCGGCCTGTTCTGACACTTCGACGCCAGCTCTCCGGCCAAGCTCCTGCGCAACGCGGGCCAGAACCTCGCGATAGCGGAGATATGGTCCGGCCTCCAACTGTGCTTCAATCTCGCCGTACAATTCCAGAATCTTTGCGTCAGAAACATCGGACCCAAGCAGTGGCCGTAGGCCGGCCAGCATGCCGGTTTCCCAGTCGATCAGGGTGCCATAGCAGTCAAAGGTGATCAGGCGGATGGATTCTGCATTCATGCTGTTCAGCATACGTTTCCTGAATCTGCCTGTCGAATGTCGGCGTCAAGACGCCGGCCACACGCCGAAGCGGGTATTCCAGAGGTTTATACTTCTCACCGCGAAAGTAGCCATATGAAAAACAGACGTGTTCTCCTGCGTGTGCTCGTCACTCTTGTGTTGCTCACATTATTCTGCCTTGCAGCCTTTGCTCAGGAAGTGCCGCTGATCCCGCGCAAGGTTTTTGACTCGGCGCCGGAGCATGACCTGCTCACCATTTCGCCGGATGGCAAAATGGTCGCCTACCTTGCTCCGTCAGATAAAGGCGTCGCGAATATCTGGGTTGAAGATCTGGCCACACACCAGAAGCGCATGGTATCGCGATTCAAAGAGCGCGGCGTGCAGGAGTTCGAATGGACGTATGACAGCAATCACCTGATCTACCATTCGGACGAAAACGGCAATGAAGACTATCACTTGTTTTCCATTGATCTGAAGACGAACGCAGTACGCGACCTCACGCCTTTTGCCGATGTCCGGGCCGAGCAGGTGCTGCAAATGCCGGCGCGACCGAATGAACTGCTGGTGGGCATGAACCTGCGCGATCGCCGGCTGTTTGATATCTACCGCGTCGATTTAACGACTGGCGCAATCGTGATGGCAGCACAGAATCCAGGTGATGTGATCGGCTGGACGGCCGATTCCAACCTGGCGATTCGCGCGGTCACTGCGTTTACTGAAAATCTGGATACGGTTGTCCGCGTGCGCGACAGCGAGACAGCCCCGTGGCGGGATTTGCTAACGATTCCATTTGAGCAGGCGCCATTTCTCGGGCAGGTGAATGGCGGCAATATCATCGTGGGTTTTTCCGCTGATGGGACAAAGCTCACCGTGGGATCAAGCAAAGACTCGCCCACCATTCGACTGATTGAACTTGATGCAAAGACCGGGAAGGAGCTGCGGGTGCTGGCGAGCGATAAGCAGGCCGATCCCTGGCAGGTATTCGCGCAATCCTTCATCCTGCTCCGCGATCCGAGAGATCGCCATGTGCAAGCCGCGGCCTTTGACTATCTCAAACCTGAGTGGCGCGTGATTGATCCCGCCGTGGAAGCCGATTTTAAGTACCTGACGGGACTGCAGCGCGGCGCGTTCGTGATCAACAGCCAGGACCTGAGTGGCAGCAAATGGACTGTCTGGTATTTGCCGGACAATGGACCGATATCCTTTTATATGTACGACCGCAAGACGCGCAAAGCCGAGTTGATGTTCCGCGACCGGCCGCAGCTGGAACAGTACAAGCTGGCGGAGATGCGTCCGCTGGAGATTCCCGTGCGCGATGGATTCAAGCTCGCGAGCTATCTTACGCTGCCCGCTGGCAGCGCGGGAAAGAACCTGCCACTCGTGCTGGTCGTGCACGGCGGTCCGTGGGCACGCGATGAATGGGGCATGGATCCGGGCGGGCAGATGCTTGCCAATCGCGGCTACGCAGTGTTGCAGGTGAACTATCGCGCCTCCATCATCAATGAGCCTTATATGAATGCTGCCAATGGGCGCATCGGCACGCTGACTGACGATGACCTCACCGATGCCGTGCAATGGGCGATCAAGCAGGGCATTGCCGATCCCAAGGGGATCGCGATCATGGGAGGATCGTTCGGCGGCTATTCCACGCTGCGCGGTCTCAGTCAGCATCCTGAACTCTACGCCTGCGGAGTTGACATTGTGGGGCCGGCAGAC
>JBAIYI010000097.1:0-4646 GCA_037915955.1 Terriglobales bacterium | reverse complement strand
GCGCTGATGCCGCGGCAATAGCCGGGGAGCAGCTTCTTCTCGCCCCGAATGCGGCGCCAGACCTTCACATGCATATTGATCCTGGCACGCGGCGGGCACCGCAGATTGCGGGTCTGTTCGGCAACGGTTGTGTTTGCAGGTTGAGTCGCCATCATTGAAATACTCCTAATCAAACGCAGGCATCACAAGGTTTCCGGGAGTCTCCACCTGGTTCAACTCCGCAAACTGAATTGCCATGCTCAGAAAATGCTTGCCACAGAGCGGCATCTTCCTCTCCACTTCCATGGCGGACGCGATCGTGACTACCCGAAAGGTCCTCCGGCCGCAAGTGCGGCAATAGTCGAACGACGGCGCTGACACCGCCCAGAGTCCGCAGCAGCCGACAACCCGGTCGCCGCTTTCGAGTTCGCAAGAGGTATCTCTCAAAATGCCTGCTGCAAAATTTCGGTGTGCCATAAAACTTCCTTTCTTAAGTGGCTTCTTCAGCCGGTGCAGTTCGCCCCGGAGTTACTCACTCTCCGGCAAAGCCAGATGCAACTTCTCCACAGCCTGTTTCAGAGCCCGAATCCCGGAATAGTTCTTGTCCGATAAGTCGTGTTGGTTTGCCAGCTCCGTGGCGACTCTCGTAACCACTCGAACCCGGTCTTCAGTGAGCAGAACATGGAGACCACGTTCGTCCTGATCGAGCCACCGCTCCACCTGCCAGCCAGTGGTTCGAATCCGGTTAATGGCGTAGCGGAACTCGGTCAGCACGCGCCGGTCTACCATGCCGAAGCGCAACAGGTCTTCCATGCGTTTCAGCTCGGTGGTAATCCGCGCAATCTGGCTTGATACCTGGTTCTGAAAAGCCTGGTTTGCTTCCTCAACGGCCTGAGCATTCATCTTGCCGACTTCCATCTCTGTCACAGCTCCTTACTGTACTGAGCGGCTCAGGGTAAGCTCGAAAACTTCAGCCGCGCCCTGCCCGCCTTCTCACTCTGGAATTAAAGCAACTGGTGCTCCAAAGTTTGGTCTTCGGTGCTGCTATGCAATCAAGCGTTATCCTTCAGCAACTTGCATCACTTTCTTCAAAAGCAGATGCCTTCAACAACTATGCGACGATGCGACATGCCTGTCGCTTTGGAAGTGACACGAGCTGGTCTCTGTCGCAGGTCGGGCCCCTTAGGAAGTCTCTAAGCCTTAATACTGAATAACTTAGGTAATGGGTGGAAAAGAGTTTAAGTTTGCCCGGTATCCCCCGCTGCGTCATTATGTTCGTATTGCGAGCTTATTTTGCTTCTCATCGCTCGCCTGCCTGATGACGGATCAGGTCGCAAGGAAGTTGCGTGACGGATACGCTGCATGCCCTCTGTGAATCACCAACGCACGTAGTGCGCAGCGAATCTCTGCGGAAACTCTTCACTTTAGCCGAGCAAGTAGCGCGGCATCCGGCTTCGGTCTTGATCGCGGGCGAGACCGGCACAGGCAAGGAAATGCTCGCGCGGTCCATTCACGAGCACTCTCTCAGGTCCTCCAAGCCATGGATCGACATAAATTGCGCGGCCATGCCCGAACATCTGGTGGAGAGCGAACTCTTCGGATATGAGAAGGGCGCCTTCAGCGGGGCAGATATTCCAAAGCCAGGCTTGTTTGAACTGGCGAATGGAGGAACGCTCTTTCTCGACGAGATTGGCGAGCTGGAGCCGAAGGTACAGGTAAAGCTTTTACGCGTACTCGATGGGGCGCCTTACTTCCGCCTGGGAGGAAGCAAAAAAGTCAGCACCGACGTGCGCATCGTGGCTGCCACGAACCAGGACCTGGAGCAAATGGTGAGCGCCGGAAAATTCCGCGGCGATTTGTACCACCGGCTGGCCCAATTCAGGCTCGACATTCCTCCCCTGCGGGAACGCCACGAGGACCTGCTGGGGATCGCCGAGCAGGTACTGCACCAGCATTACCCGGAGTCGCGTTTCACCGGTGAGGCAATTGGAGCAATGTTTGCCTATGACTGGCCGGGAAACATACGCGAACTGCGCAACTGCGTATTCCGGGCCGTGATGCTGGCGAAAAACCCAGAACGGGAAATTACAGCGGCAGACCTCAGGCTGCCTCAGTGCGCATCAGTGAGTGAGACTAGCCACCATGGCGATGAAACCCTGGACGGGAACCGGGAGCAGTTCGAGCGCCAGAAAGTGTTTGAGGCGCTGGAGCGCTGCCACGGAAATCAAGGCAGGGCCGCCATGATTCTGGGGATATCACGCCGCACGCTGTTACGGAAATTGAAAGCCTATCGTGAAGGACGCGCTGAGGGCAGCCTGGGAACGCTGTGCACTGAGCAGCAGCGGTATTACCGCGCCAAGATCAAAGCGCCTGTCACTCTCACCCATGATGATGATTTGCTTCAGGGAATGCTCATCAACCTCAGTAGCGGCGGCGCTGCGGTTTCCATTCCAGTGGCGCTTAAGTTCGGCTCTCCGGTGAAGCTGCGTTTCCGCCTTCCTGACACCGATGAACCATCAGAGTTGCAGGGGCGAATCGCATGGTCGAATAACGACGGCGATCATGGCATTCAGTTCAGTGACGTGCGGGTCCACGTCCGTGCCGCGCTGCAGCGTTGGCTGCATGCGCAAATGAAAAAAGACGGCTGGCACACGGAATGCGCCAGTTAAAGTGCAAGACAAATAGCAACTCCTTCTGTCCCCACCTGCTGAATTCCGTTTACGTCAGGAATACATGCAATCGCGGCTTGTGCGAACTCTACCAGCATAACCAAAAGGGCTCATACTCAGTGGACCAGCAGGAGAGATGGGACGTTTTCTGCCTTTTATAAGCAGTCGCACGAACGGGAGCACCTTTCCATCTACATTCTTGCTCGGCTAGCTCCGAAATTCGCTTCCTGCGGAACGGGTTAGACGATAGCTCCGGGGCGCAGTTGGGGCCCGACCAAAACCGTCCTCATTCGCGCAAATGAAGCCCACTATGTGCATTCGTCCACGGCTAATTTCCGCTTTCCTGGCGTCCTTTACGGTAGGTAGAAATATGTGAGAGTCGAACTTGAGGCGCTTTCGGGACGTCTGAGCCGTCAGCGGAAATCCTGAGCGAGGCGCCTCAGGAGCGGAGTCGCAGGATCCCGTTTGAGCATGGAAGAGAACTGGCGGAATCGTGTGAGAAAGGAAACCGCGAATGTTGGCGGAAGTGTGTCACTCCCCCTTCGCCGCAGTAACTGCAGCATAGATCTCGTGCACAAAGAGCTGCGGAGATGTGCGTCCGTGGCCAAATTGGGCGTCGAACTCCGCGGTTGGATTGGCGGCCAGTATCTGCTTTTCCGTCTGGCCGGCCTTCACCATCTGCTCAACGCGGCTGCGCACCGTCTTGATCATCTGAACATAACTGGCAACGGTGGTTCCGTCGGTCAGCGGGCCGCGGGCGGGGACGATTTTGAAATCCTTGCTGGTCCACGGCTCAAGCGTTTTGATCAGGCCGTCCAGGGTGCCGCCCTGTGCCTCGTCAATGGTGGGATAGCCGTCACCGGGAAAGGCCTCGCCAAAGTACATGAGGTTGGCAACATGAAAATGCACCAGGGCGTCACCGTTACAGTAGCCGGGCGGCTGGCGAATGATATGGATGGCCTCTCCATTCATGTCAAAAGACAACACCTCAGAAAACGATATCCGCGGACGGTCGACTCCGAGCTGGCTTAGCGTGGGCGGCAGCGCAGCCGGTTCTCCCATCACGTGTCCACCCAGGCGCCCGAGCGCGATCTCCTGCATGGCGACAAAAGCGCCTCTTCGTCCCCATCCCGCGTCGCCCTGGGAATCTTTCAGCGCCTCAGGCGCAATGATCACGTAACGAACAGGCGATTTGGTCTTTTCGGCGAGAACGCGACTGATCTCCGCCGTGCTGCCGACGGAAGGAGTTCCCACGAGCAACGCTCCGTCCGGCCCGACGGAGGCGACGACGTTACCGGTTGTGGTAGCAAACACCAGAACATTGGGCGCAACCTCAGTGACGCCCACCTTCTCCTGAGCGGCGCCGATAGACGCGAAGGCGAAACTCAACAGCAATAGCAGAACTTTCATTCGCAGCTTTCCTCACGCGAGATTGATGATTGTAGCGCTTTGATATTTCTGGTTCGCGAACCGCAGAACGAATCTGCCCAATGAAGCGTTGCCAAATAAGCCCATTCGTTAGTTCTCCGAGAAGCGGGGACAGATGGAACGTAATCCACAACTTTACTCGATGCCCGCCCTCCCTATGCCTGGCAGGAAACGTCCCGTCTTTCTCCGAATTTTCCCGGCTGGCATGTGCCCTCGATAGCTGGAACTCCTCTGCGATCTCTGCGCACTCTGCGGTAAAACGCTGCTGTTTTTCCGATTACGGCGATTGGCCGGCAACTCCCACGCTCCCGAAAATTACTACTTCGCTAACCTTGCCCATGCCCCCGGGGGAGTCCCAACCCCTCCCCGAAAACAAAGCACTTACGTCATAGCTCGCCGGACCCTCCCCGGCGAGCTCCCCGGAGCCCTCCCCGAATTTCCGGGAAGCCCTGGCACTTCTCACGTTCCGGCTGACACAGCCAGGTTTACCAGAATGCTAACACCTGTGAAGCCGAAGCTAGCGGCTAGAAGCTAGTAGCTAGTAGCTCTTTAAATTTTCAAAGATCTTTC
>JBAIYI010000265.1:0-16948 GCA_037915955.1 Terriglobales bacterium | reverse complement strand
TGTCATACATCTCGCGTAACGGAATTGTGGTCCGCAAGTTTTTCCTGAACGTCTCGCGCGAAGAACAGAGGAGGCGCTTTCTCGCCCGCCTGGAGGAGCCGGAGAAAAACTGGAAGTTCTCCGACGGTGACGTGAAGGAGCGCGAATATTGGAAGGACTACATGGACGCGTACGAAGATGCCATTCGTCACACCGCAACCGAAGAAGCACCATGGTACGTGGTGCCGGCCGACCACAAATGGTTCATGCATCTGGTGGTAAGTTCGGCCATCATCGAAACTCTTGAAAGCCTTGATCTCTCTTATCCCAAAGTGGACGGCGCGCGACGAAAAGCCCTGGAACAGGCACGCAAAAAGCTCGAGCAGGAATCCTGATCAGGTTCGTTGTTCCGTGGCGACGGCCTGCAAATCCGCGGGCTTCGGTGCTGCTCCGGAGAGCGACTCCCAGCCACGTTTCGAGAGATCCCAGAAGATCAGGTATCCAGAGACGGCGGCCACCGCCAGGAGCACGATGCCGAACACCAACTCGCCGAAAATCAACTTTCCAATGCCGAACAGCGAGCAATAGACCAACAGGCATCCCAGCACCCAGTCGAACGCATTGTTCTTAAGATCGCTGATCGGAGCCATGTCAGGAGCAAGTCGCGCAATTCTCTTCCAGCCGTGAATCGTGGGATGCACGCGGCGGTAGAAGTCCAGCAGTTTTTGCTCCGGCTCGGGCGGCGTCAGAAGTGTAGCTAGTACCCATGCGACGGTCGTGCAGCCTGCAGTAATCAGTGCGGTCTTCGCAAACACCAGCGGCTCAGTACCCGTGAACTTCACGCGGCTAAGAACTACGGTAACCATCGCCGCAACGCTCATGGCCACAATCTCACTCCACGCATTGATCCGCCACCAGTACCAGCGCAGGATGTAAACGGCGCCCGTGCCGATGCCAAGGTTCAACACAATCTCCCAGCCCTGCCCTACCGAACTCAGCTGGCTGGCGACATAACTTGAAACCAGCACCAGCAAGATCGTGAACGTGCGTCCGGCAGCGACGTAATGTTTTTCGCTCTTGCCCCGCACCATAAACCGGCGATAGAGATCGTTGACGAGATACGAGACGCCCCAGTTCAGCTGCGTGCCCAGTGTGGACATGAACGCCGCCAGAAAAGCTGCGACCATTACGCCGCGCAAAGCCGGAGGGAGATAATCGCGCAACACCATTACGTAGCCCTGCTGTGGATTGGCGGCGAACGCCGGATCAGGATTCAACCCGCCATTCGGTGAATAAACTGCCAGCGCCACCAGTCCGGTGATGATCCACGGCCACGGACGTAGCGCATAATGCGCGATGTTGAACCAGAGCGTGGCGCCGAGAGAATTCTTTTCGTCGCGCGCACAGAACATTCGCTGCGCCACGGAGCCGCCGCCACCGGGCTCGGCTCCCGGATACCACGCCGACCACCACTGGACGCCTAAGTAAGTCAGAAAGGTAAGCACCGGAAGTGTCCATACTGCCTCAGAGCTCAGCCCAAGATGAAAATCGGGAAAGAACGCCAGCGGATTCGATACCTGGTGCCCTGATTTCTGCGCTGCCTGGCTGACGAACTGAAGATGCAGCTTCAGCGATTCCATACCGCCGATCCGCGAAACCGCAACCCACGCCAGCACAATGACCATTCCCATCTTCAGGATGAACTGGAAAAGGTCAGTCACCAGAACCCCCCAGAGGCCGCCAATCGAGGTGTAGATGCCGGTGAACGGAACCAGAATGAAAATACAGATCAAAAGCGCCGTATGCTGTGGCGCTCCGAACGTGTAGTGCAGGATCGTGTGACTGCCGATTGCGAGTTGGAGAACTTTGCCTTGCTGGATAAGCGGCCCCAGCAGCACCGCGATGATGCTGACCATCGCGTTGGTTACCCAGCCCAGGATCAGGCAATTCATGAACAGGCCGAGATAAATGGATTTGAATCCGCGAAGGAACGCCGCTGGTTTTCCGCTGTAGCGGATTTCTGTCAGCTCAACATCGGTGAGGATTTCCGCGCGCCGCCAGTAACGCGCAAAGAAAAAGACGGTAAGCATGCCACTCAGGCAGGAGCTCCACCAGATCCAGTTGCCGGCGATTCCCTGCGTCGCAATCACCCCGCTGACAAACAGCGGTGTATCGGCCGCAAAGGTAGTCGCAACCATTGAGGTTCCTGCCAGCCACCAGGAAACATTACGGCCGGAGACGAAGAATTCTTCCGTGTTGCCACCCGATCGCCGGCGGTAATAAATGCCGATGGCAAGATTGATCAGCAGATAACCGGCTATGACGAGCCAGTCGATGTGAGTAAGCGGCATCTAACCTCCAGTGAGGGCACGGCGTTCCGGCGTCAGTTGCGGAAGTCTAACAAATCCCTACCGGGGCAGAATACCCGTGAAATTGCTTACAAACGCGTGTTGATAACAGCTTCTAGTCAGCTTCTTGCAAGGTGCGAATGTGCGCTTCCAATGCCCTGCAGTATTCGCGTTCCGCGTGAAGCTCAGCCTGTAGCTTCTTCACCAGACCCTCAAGCCGCATGACTTCAACCTTGATTCGAGTATTGTCGGCTCCGTTTCCATTGCGCAGCAGCGGCGAGGGGTTTGCCTGCTGCACTGGAATTGCCACCTGCGCCATAGCACTGGAAGTGGAGGAAACAGGAGAATAGTCCATCCGCTCCAGCAACGGGTCTTGCTCGGGAACGGTAATGGATGGAGCCATTGGAAAGTCCATGACGGAGCTCCCCACCGCAGCTGCAGCCACTTTCATGTGAGCTTCCGGCTCCGGTGTTAATGTCCGCGGAGGCATGGGCGCCGGCGGCACCGCGAAGATGCTGCTCAGGGCCATGGCAGCGCTCGCTGCGGCAGCCGGGGTCGGCAGCGGCACCGTGTTGCCACTCAAGAGATGGCGCACGCGCGCGATCAGATCCTGCGGCTGAAACGGCTTCCGCAGCAATTCGTCAGCCTTTACCGCGAACGCCTTTTCCGCAACCGTGCGGTTCACCACACCGGACATGAGGATGACCGGGATGTCGGAAAGCTCTGGATGATTCTTGATGAACTGGCAGACTTCGTAGCCGTCCTTCTCCGGCATGATCACGTCTGTGATCACGATATCCGGGCGCTTCTCTTCTATTTCGGTAAGCGCAAGAACAGCGTCATGCGTGGCCACCACGTTCATGTTCTCTCGGCGGAAGGCAATCTTGATCACCTCGCGCATGGTAGCGCTGTCATCGATGAAATAAACTGTGGGTGCGGCTGACATCAGAGTCCCCCCTCGGCTTCGGCCTGTGCTGTTTCATCCACCTGGCGCAAAGCATCGAGCATAAGTTCGGTGGCGGAGCGCAGGACAGTGCGAGTGGCCGCACTCTCGCCGGGTAAAAATTTGTACGTGCCGGAATCGAGTCCGTTGGAGAGCTTCACAATTTCAACCATTGCTTCGTCGCCAACCAGTTCTCCACTTTCGGCATGCGTGACAATTCCGTTCTCAAAGAAAATAATGCCGTCAATGACTTCTGTATTCACGTAAAGCGCCCCGGTCTGCCGCGTATGCATGAGCATCTGCACCACTCCGGGAATATCCATGGAAGAGAGGCTTCCGCTGAGCGCGGTATCAGAAGATCCCAGCATCTGCACCGGTTGAAAGCCCTCCGTGTTGCTGCGTAGAAAAGATTTGATGTGAGTCGCAATCAGCTCCGGGCCCAGGCGCTTGTCAATGTAATCGGCACAGCCGGAGCGGAAGGCTGCCATCAGCGCCTGATCGCCGCCTTCTCCCAGGGCGATCACCGGAATGTGTGCCGTCTTCGGATCTGCGTGAATTATGAGCGGCAAATCGTGCGCATTCATCTCCCGTAACGTCGTGGAGCAGACAATTGCAGAGGGCGTATCGTATTCCAGCATTGTCAACGCATACACCGACTGGGTGCAGTGCACCGCTTCAAAGCCTTCATGCTTGATCGCTTCCATGACCCTGCGGGCGAAGAACAAATTAGGGTCGATCAGCAGGATCTTGGCGGGAGTGGCGGACGGCGAACTCATGCCTGTCCCCCCGTGAACGCCATGACTATCGAGCAACAAGTCACAGCGCCCCCACGCGCGCGGCGCCAAACATATGGACCACCCGCTTTTCAATTGCTGAACAAATTTCTTCGAGCGGCAGTACCTGATCCACCGCTCCGGTCTTGATGGCCTCCTGCGGCATACCGAAAATCACAGCGCTGGCTTCATCCTGCGCAATCACCATGCCGCCCGCGGCCTTCACCGCCTGCACTCCCTTTGCTCCATCATTGCCCATGCCGGTCAGCACCACTCCTACGGTCAGGGAGCCATAGAGCGCGGCAGCACTCTCCAGCGTGAGATCGGCACAGGGGCGATATGCATTGATGCGCGGCCCGTCGTCCAGAATGATGCGTCCGGCGCTGCTCACCTTGAGGTGGTGCGAACCAGGGCAAACAAAAATCTGACCGGGCACAATCATCTCCCCCGCTTCCGCCTCTTTTACCGGGATTTGTGATGCTTCCCCGAGCTGCTGGCTGAACTGTGAGGTGAAGCTTCCCGGCATGTGCTGCACGATGATCACAGCGGCCGGAAAGTCCGCCGGAAACGAAGGCGCCAGTTTCATCAAAGTCGCGGGGCCGCCTGTGGAAGCCGCGATGACAACAACCGGGAACTTGGAAGCATTCCGGGCACGAACCAGGCCCGAAGGCGCCGGACTGACTTTGGGGGGCTGCGCTCCTTCAGGCAGGCGGGTTCGGCTCGCGGTTCGAACAACACGGACCTTGGCCGCCATCTTGAGCTTGCGCAGCAACTCGTCAGAGACCGTGCGCATGTCCAGATCTATACCGCTGGAGGGCTTGGGAACAAAATCGATTGCTCCCAGCTGCAGTGCTTTCAACGTTACATCAGCGCCTTCCCGTGATTCTGAACTAACGATCAGGATGGGCCGCGGATTCCCGGACATGATGATTTCGGTTGCCTGTAGCCCGTCCATCACGGGCATGTTAATGTCCATGGAAATCACGTCAGGTTTGAGCGCTTCCGCCTGTGCGACGGCCTCCTTGCCGTTCTTCGCCTCGCCGCACACATCGAGCTGCGGATCGGACGCAATCATTTCGCCCAGCACCTTACGCATAAAGGCTGAATCGTCCACCACCAGCACTCGAATTTTCTTGCCTGCTTCCATGTCTATCGAACGCCCATCAGCCCTGGCTGACGGCTATTCTCACCTTCTCGTCTGCTCCGGCGCCTATCAACCTGCCCACGCTGGCCAGGAAATGATCTTCCTGAACCGGCTTGGTCAGGAACGCTGACGCTCCTTCTTTCATCGCCCGGTCACGATGCTTTGCGCCCGCCCGCGAAGTAACAACCATCACCGGAATGTCGTGGGTATGGGGGTTCTGGCGCAGATGAGCCAGCAACTCATAGCCGTTGGTGCGCGGCATCTCCAGGTCAGTGACTACAAGGTCGCATTTTGCCTGAGCGATTACTTCCAGCGCTTCCATGCCATCCGCCGCAAGCTTTACGCGATAACCAGCCTTCTCCAGCATGCGTCCAACGAATTTGCGCACGCTGATTGAATCGTCCACCAGTACCACGAGCTTTTCTTCCTGCACTGTATCGATCGCCTGCTGGGGAAGCGTGCCCCGTGCCACAGCCTCTGATCCTGGCGCAAAGATCCTGGCAGCGCTCGGCGAAGGCGCTGGAGTGGCTGCTTCGGCAGCGATCGTCTGCCGGTGTTCCATAGCTTCAAAGGCCACCATGCGGTTTACGTCGAGCAGCAGGATCAGGCTGCCGTCGGGTGCGATGGTCGCTCCGGGGAACATCTTGAGCCTCTTCATGTAATTGCCCAGGCTCTTGATCACGATTTCGTCTTTGCGGACAACGTCTTCCACCACCAGCGCCGCCTGCCGGCTCGCGGTGTTGACCATTACGATTCGGTAATAACCGTTGACCGGCTCCACCGGCTCCAGGCCCAGCGTCACGTCCACCCGGACCACGTCCACCATGTTGTCACGCACGCGCGTGCGCAGCTTCCCTCCAACGTCTTCAATGTCCTCCGCCTTGACGCGGCGCACTTCCTCGACGAACGTGAGCGGAACGGCGAACATCGTCTTACCGCAGCGCACAAAGAGCGCCTGCGAGATGATCAGCGTGAGCGGCACCTTCAATGTGAATCGCGTATAGCGGCCCTTTTCCGAATGGACCTCGATCTCTCCGTTGAGCTGCGCCAGGTTGGATCGGACCACGTCAAGGCCAACGCCGCGTCCTGCCAACTCAGTTTTGTGCGGAGAAGTGGAGAAACCGGGCTGGAACAGAATTTCCAGAAGCTCCGGTTCGGTGAGCTCAGCAGCGCGCTCGGCATAGAGAATGCCGTATTCAACGGCAAGCCTCCGGACCTTCTCGTAATCGATGCCTCGGCCGTCGTCTTCCACCTCAATAAAAATATGATTGCCACGGTGATAGGCTCGCACCGTAACTGTGCCGAAATCGCTCTTACCGCAGAGATAGCGGTCCTCTTCCCTTTCAATGCCATGGGCGACGGCATTGCGCACCAGGTGGATGAGTGGATCGGAAATCTGCTGGATGATGTTGTTGTCCAGTTCGGTGTCTGAGCCTTCCAGAAGCAGTTCTACTCGCTTGCCGGCTGCTTTAGCCGCATCGCGTACGGTACGCGAAAGGCGCGTATAGAGATTTCCGATCGGCACCATGCGCGCTTCCGTAATCTCATCCTGCAAACGGTGGGCGAGCTTGGTGAACTCGTCAATGTCCGTGTCCACGCGACGCACAAAATTGGCGAGTTGCGCCAGGACCTCCGTAATATCGGCGGAAATCTCCGTCAGCGAGCGCGAAAGGATGCTGAAATCGTCATAGCGGTCCATCTCCAGCTCGGTGAAATCGGACTGATTGGAGACAGAAAAGTATTCCGCGCGCGCCTGCTCCACGGGAGACAGGTTCGGAGGCTTGAATCCGGAATGAATACGGCTGAACTCGTACTTGTCCTGGAACTCTGCAACTTTCTCCTGCATTCGCGTCTTGGACAACGTCAGGACGTCTGCAAGGCGCTCCAGTTCGGCAACGCGGCCCATCATGCGCGTACGATTAATAACCAGTTCCCCAACCGCGTTCATCATGCGGTCAAGCCGCTCCAGCGCTACGCGGACCGAGCGCGAATGCGGGACCGATTGGGCTTTGCGCGGCTCCTCAGCTTTTGCTTCCTGCGCGTCAGCGGCAGTCACTAAAGCACGCGCAGCCGCGTATTCGGCCAGGAGTTGGGCTTCTTCTGCGTCGAGCTCGCGCAGTGGTGTCTCTTCCGCCGGGGTGACCGCCGTCTCTTCGACTTTTGCAGGTCCAGGAATAGCCGGCGTCTGCTCTACCCGGTCAATGCGCGTTGAGAAGGCATGCACCGCGCGTTGCATCTGCTCCTCGTCTGCCCATTGGTGGTACAGAAACTTCTTCAGGATGTCGACCGATTCCAGGCAGATATCAACGATTTGTGGGCTGGGCAGCAGTTCGCCTTCGCGTACCCGGCTGATCAGATCCTCCGCGCGATGTGCCACATGCGAGATCCGGTGCAACCCGACCTGCGCCGCCGATCCCTTGATCGTGTGCATCGAACGGAGCAGGCGATGCACCTGTTCCGGACTGGGATTGGTTTCCAGCACAAGCAGGCACTCGGTCACGGCTTGTAAGTGCTCTTCCGCTTCGGGAACAAAAAACTCCAGCACTTCAGCTGAGACGTCATCGTCCCGCGGCAAGATTTCGGCGGAGGACTCCAGACGCGGTTTGGACTGAGATTCGGATTCTATCGCGACCGGGACCGCTTCCAGTGCTGCTGGTTGAGATACGTCCTCCTTCAGCCGGACCGGCTCCAGACCAGGTTCAGGAGCTATCTCAACGGGCGCCGCCACAGCCTCCGTACTCTCGGCACGCACGTCCGCACTCACGTCCGCACTGAGGAGACAATCTGTCGGTTCCACAGTCTCGGCTGATGAAGGAGCAGATTGAGGTTCAGGCGAGCCGCCAGCACGAGCCTGGAAGGCAAACGGGTACCGCTGCTTGAAAAAGCTTATTTCTTCATTGGATTCCTGACCATTGGAAGCAACGGTTGAGAGATCAGACTCAAGCAAAGCTACGCCTTCTGAAATAAATTCAACCAGGGGCGCGGCAGCATCGGGAGCGATGCTGGCATTCATCGCGTATTGAAAAACATGGGCCAGCTTACCGCTGATTTCGGAGAAGAGCGGGAAACCGTAAGATGCTGAGGTGCCGGTGAGTGCGTGCGCGGCGATGTAGAGTTTTTCCAGATCTTCCGCCGGAGGATACGCGTCCAGCAGGATGCCGGAGTATTCCCGGAGGAACTGGAGGCGCTCAAACGCCTCCTGAAGAAATACCTCTACGAATTCGGCGCGGTTTTCGCTCACGCTCTCTCCCGCAGTGTTGCCGGACGACCGGGCGCCGCAGGCTTCTGGTAAATGCGGCAATCGCCATGGACATAAGTTTCGAATTTCACTTCTGCCCGGCGAATCGACTCAGCATGGCCAAGGAACAGGTATCCGCCGGGCTCAAGATAATCAAAGAAGCGCTGCAGAAGCTGCGCCTGTCGCTCCTCAGAGAAATAAATGAGCACATTCATGCAGAAAATGCAGTCGAACTTGCCCATGTAAACAACCTGCGCCAGGTTCATGGGCGCAAAGCTGACCATCTCCCGCAGTCGCGGCCGTATCACATATCCTTCAGCTTCCCGGCTGAAGTGGAGTTCACGCTGCTGCGGAGTGAGCGGTTCAACCGATCGTGAGGAATAAATTCCGCGTTCAGCAACATCGAGCGCATGGCGGCTGATATCCGTGGCAAGGATATGTACGTTCCAGGCGTCGGCAAACTCAAGCGTATCGGCCACAGTCATGGCGACGCTGTACGCCTCTTCGCCGGTGGCGCAGCCTGCGCTCCACACTCGCAGGGACCGCGGGCTTTCCCAGAACTTACGCATGTGCAGTTCCGGCAGCACTTTTTTTTCAAGAGCTTCAAAGATACCCGGATAGCGGAAGAATGAGGTTTCCTGCGTAAGCAGCCTCTGGAGGAGCGAATCGTATTCCACGTTGCTACTGGTAATGAGCCGCAGCAGGTCCGTGCCATGGGCAAGCCTGCGCGACTCCACGTGCTCCCGGATTCGCGTGGAGAAAAAGCGCTCGCGGGAATCATCAAAGAGAATCCCCGACCGCGATTCGATCAGGCCGCGTATTTCGGTGAGCTCGTGTTCGCTCAGATTGATTGCCATGCCAGCCCGGCGCCTCTTCTCCTATGTACGTGAAATGCTGACTACCTTCTTGCCGCCGCTACCAGTTCCGGACGCGCCTCACTTGAAGCCGACGCAATCGAAATCCGGAATTGCGAGAGCGCCTCGTTCAACTGCTCTGACATGTGCACCAACTGCTCCACCGTCCGCGATGTCTGGCGCGCTCCCTGGGAAGTCTGCCGGGTGATGTTGGAGATGATCTGCATGGCGTTGGCGACGCCTTCCGTGCCACGCACCTGCTGCTTTGAAGCCAGCGAGATTTCCTGCACCAGTTCCGCCGACTGCCGAACCACGGAAGAGATTGCGTCCAGCGCGCGTCCCGCCTGGTCGGCCAGCTTGGCGCCGATCTCCACTTCCTTGGTACCTTCCTCCATTACCACTACGGCGTCATTTGTCTCCGCCTGGATGGCTTTGATCAGCGCAGCAATGTCCTTGGTGGCGTTGCGTGAATGTTCGGCCAGCTTCCGGACCTCGTCGGCAACCACGCCGAAACCACGACCGGCTTCACCGGCGCGGGCAGCCTCAATCGCGGCGTTGAGAGCCAGAAGGTTGGTTTGTTCTGTGATGTCATTGATGACGTTGACGATCTCAGAGATTTCCAGGGAGCGGTCGCCCAGCGACTTGATGCGTTTCGCCGTGGCCTGCACCGACGAGCGAATGCGCTGCATGCCATCCAGCGTGTCGCGCACTGCGCGGTTGCCCTGCTCTGCCGCATCCAGCGCGCGCCGCGCTGCTTCAGCGCTGGCTTCAGCATTGTTGGAGACCTGTTTCATTGAGACCGTGAGCTGTTCCACGGCCGATGATGTGTTGGTAATTTCCTGGTCCTGTTGAATGGCGCCGCTCGACATTTGTTCGGAGGCGATCAGGATTTCATTGGCGCTTCCCTGCACGTCAATCGCGGCCTTGCGTACGCGCTCAAGCACCTTCACGAAGTTGTCGAGCATGTAGTTGACCGAATCCACCACGTTGCCCAGCGCGTCCGTGGTCACCCGGCCACGCAAGGTCAGGTCGCCGCGAGCAATTTGGCTCACGATGGTCAGGAATTCAGTAACGCTCTTCTGCAGGGCTTCCTGCGCCTCCTGGTTGAACATGGCTCGTGAAGAAGCTTCTGCCGCGCGATTCAGGTTTTCGGCCATCAGCCCAAAGTCGTCCGCCGTCTCAATGCTGACGCGGGCACGCATGTCTCCCTGGGCAAACTTCTCCGCAAAATCGTTCAGCTGTTTCACCGGAACGATCACCCGGTTGCCGATCACGATGAACGTCAGCAGGGCCACGCCAATGCAGATCACGAATGCAAACAAGACCTTCAGGTCTGCGCCGTCAGCAAGATGGGTCACATTGCTGATGGGTACCTTGGCCGTGGCGCCGGCACTATACGCCAGGAAGAACACCACGAACAGCGCGACTGCATTGATAATGACCAGTCCCCACAAACGCTGGTCCAAACGACCTTTCATAAATCCTCCACCACCGCAAAACCTGTCCTGCTTGCCGGCCGGTTTGCCGGCCCTTACTACTGTTGAGCCGCAATCGAGCGCCGCGGCTTGTCTTGCCTAAATGACCGGAACTGGGAACGCGTCGGTCAACTTCTTCAAATCCAGTGCCAGGGCAATTCGATCCTCATGCCGCACGATCCCACAGCAGTGCGGAACATCAGGCGGCGCCTCCTCGGCCAGCAGCGGGTCAGATGTTCCGAACGTGCCAATCACTTCATCCGCCGCAATGCCGATCCGCAACTTTTCGCGCTCGCCATCTTCAGCCACGCTGGCCACCACTACATGCTTCGGCTGAAGATCAGGCCGGCGTCCTTCCGTGAACGCAATGTCCAGCACCGGCACGATCGTCCCGCGCAGATTGAAAATGCCCATCAAAAAACTCGGAGCAAGGGGGATGTGGGCGAGTTCGGGCCACTCCACCACTTCCTCCACGTCAAGCACCGAAAAACAGAAGCGCTCCCGTCCCGCTCGAAACACGCAGAACTGGTTCAGCCGTTCCGCTGCGTCAAGCAGTTCCACGATCCCGGCGTCGCCGGCCTGCGCAGTTGGCTCGAGAGGAAATTGCGGCTGCTGTTCCATTACTTCGCCTCTTCCTGTTTTCCGGCTGCCACTTTGCCTCGGACGCAGCGCGCCACGGTCCCCAGCAGTTCTTCGCTGCTGAAGGGCTTGGTCACGTATCCATCGGCGCCCTGCTGCTGCGCCCAGAACTTGTCGCTTTCCGTTTTCTTGCTGCTCACCATCACGATGGGGATGCTGGCGAATTCCGCATTGCCTTTGATCTCCCGGCAGGCCTGAAAGCCGTTGCGCTGCGGCATCACCACGTCCATCAGGATCAGGTTCGGACGCTCCGAACTGATGGTCTGCTCAAGTCGGGTGGGATCATGGATGGCCACCGAGGCATAACCGGCGCGATCCAGCACCGCTTGCATCAGCATCACTTCAGCCGGCGAATCGTCAACGATCAGAATCTTCGTCAAAGGCAGACCTGTAGGTGGATGAATCCAGCCCAGATATATGCAATTTCCCCACCGAAACCTGAAGCAGATGAGCCAGTCCTCGAAAGACAAAAATGTTCATATATTTCAATAACTTATGGGAAATGAGTGCTGGAATTTAGAGGGGCACTAAGTGGCAGGATACTTCGCTACGTCTCAGAGTGAGATTTAAAACAAGAGTTGATTGAGAAGAGGGCTTAGACGAGCAGTTTCTCAGCTTCCTCGATCAATGAAGTAAGGCGCTTACTGGTGGCGGCCAGGTTCACTGCCGCGTCAATATTATGGGCATCGCGGGCAGCGACTACCTGCTGCTCCATCTCCTGTATCTGGTTACGGGCCAGATTGAGTGCGATATTCAGGTCTGTTCCCTCTCCCTTGCGTTGCCGTTCCGTGCAAACATGAAGGATGGTTCGAGCGGCAACAGTCCGCTGTAACGTAGGGGCCGCCATATCATCAGGCCTGGTAAATGCTTCCGCTTCCCAGGTGGCAATCAGGAGTTTGCACCCGCCCAGATGAATGGCAGAAACGCTGGGTGTGTGCTTGGCAGGAACGGCCATCAACTGCTCCCTGATATCCGCCACGCACTGCTCCAGATACTGCTGCTCTTCCGAAATCTCTTCGACCAGGTTCTCTGTAGAGGCTGGCCTCGCAATCGCCACCGGCGGTTCTTTAATCGCACCAAACGGAACAACGGTGTCAGGCTCGAAAGAATTGCTCCGCGACGCCATCTCAGCCGGGATTGGCGTGCTATCAAGCACAGAGACTAACTCCGGCTTTGAGGCTTCCACCTGTGAGGAAACGCTGTTCTTTAGCTGCACCGGATCATGGTCAACCACCACAGGGGTCGCTGCAGGAAGCGCGGACTCAGGTAAGCTTGGCGCCGGCTCGCCGTCTATGGAGGGCGCTCCAGCCGCATGCGCATCATTGAGCGCCTTGTGCAGGCAGTGACGCAGCAGGATCAACTGAAGAAATGAGGAGCCTCCCGAATACGGTGCGCGAAATGGTGTTTTCCACTGGTGCACCACGTGCCGGACCTGGTCCAGGGACTCGCTTTCCGTCATGCCGGCTTCGCGGCAATCAATGCTGGTGAACCCCAGTTGTTCCAGTTCATTCACGCTGGAACGGATACCGTGCAGATCAATGTGCATTGCTTTAAAGAAGGCACGGCGGGCGCGAAAATTGAAGCGCGTGAATGCTACCAGGAATCCCGGCTCAAAATACTGGTCGCCTACTGCGAGCTTGAGTTCGCGCACCTCCAGCAAGACGCCGGAATTCTGCAGATCTTCCAGGCTGTTGCAGGCGTTCAGGCGGACCAATTTCTCATCGAGAGCAGGAGCCCATTCAGGATAGCTCTCCGGCATGAGCCCAAGCGCCGGCTCCAGCACACGGGCGACCTCATCCAGCGTGACCTGGTGCTCGGTCATGCCATGCGGAGCACAGTGGGCAAAGTATTGGACCAGCAGGAAGTCGATTTTTTCTTTGTCCGACTCAGTTTTGTATGCCCGTTCCAGGTGACGCACGATCAGATAGCGCAGGTTTTCTTCGTTCTGCAGACCTGTGCTCTGCAGCAGCTGGCGCAATTGCCAAACCTGGATATGGGTGTCCATGGAATCAAACCACAGGCGGACGCGATCCATCACTTCCGGCTCTTCGCGGTCAAGCGAGTCTTCCAGCTCCGGGCAAGTGGGTAGCCCGAGCTCGAACGTGCGGTCTAGCTCGGCGTAGATCGCATGTAGCCGACGAGCAACGCGCCAGAACTCGGCAGCGTCCGTGACCTTCAATGTCGCAGTGGTTGCCATTGGGTTGATTCGCCCGCGGAGACAGAGACACGGGCAAGATTCTTCACAGCAAACTCTCGGCCAAAGTCACTGTGACTTAACTTGTTGATTCCAATCAGCCCAGCGTGTGAATAAGGAAGGCCGATTCGGTACGTTGTCTCAGGATGAAACAACGTCTCACATGGGGCGTCTCAGGAGACGGCAGACGCGCGTTTCTCAAGGCCAATGTTGTAGCGCTTCAGCTTGCGATAAAGCGTGGCTCGGCTGATGCCCAGCATCTTGCGCGCTCTCGCCTTGTCGCCTTTCACCTGTTCGAATACCCGCTGAATGGTGGCGCGTTCAATTTCCTCAAGGTCGGTGTCAGCAGCGGGAGGACGGGCAACATTCGCCGGGAGCGGGTCTGAGACTTCAACTTCCGCCGGTTCATTCTGGCCTGCCCGTACGGAAGGCGGAAGATCAGAAATTTCAACGCAGGTATCATCTCCGAGGGCTAGCGCGCGCTCGATGCAGTTCTGCAACTCACGCACATTACCCGGCCATTCATAGGCGAGCATGCACTTCATCGCTGCAGCTGAAACCTGAATCGAGTTGCCCGGCGCAAGTTTGTCGAGGAAGTAATGAACCAGCGCCATGATATCCGACTTGCGTTCGCGCAGCGGCGGAAGGTGGAGCGTGACTACATTCAGCCGGAAGTAAAGGTCCTTGCGGAACTTACCTTCCTTGTACGCGGCTTCCAGGTCGCGATTGGTCGCGGCGATCACTCGGACATCTACTTTGATTTTTTGATTGCTGCCAACCGGCCGCACTTCCTTCTCCTGTAACACGCGCAACAGCTTGGCCTGCATGTCCAGCGAAAGCTCGCCGACTTCATCCAGCAGAATGGTCCCGCCATCTGCACTCTGGAAAAGGCCCTCCCGCGACTTCGCCGCTCCGGTAAACGCGCCCTTCTCGTAGCCGAACAATTCGCTTTCGATCAGCGTTGGCACCAGTGCGCCGCAATCCACCGCGACAAACGGCTTCTTGGCAAATTCTCCGCGATAATGCATGGCTCGGGCCACCAGCTCTTTCCCCGTACCGCTCTCGCCCGTGATCAACACAGGCGTGCGCGTATCTTTGAGCCGTGCCACCATGCGCAGCACGTCCTGGATCTTGCTGGAGGTGCCGACGATGCCGTTCAGTTCCATATCGGCGTATACCTTGTCACGCAGAAACTGGTTTTCCGCGACCAGTTCAACTTTCTCCACCATGCGTTGCAGCAGGAGCTTGAGCTCTTCGACTCGGAATGGCTTGGTGATGTAGTCGTAGGCGCCCAGCCTCATGGCCTGGACGGCAGTCTCAATCGATCCGTGGCCCGTCATGATGGCGATTTCGCAATGCGGTAAAGTCTGCTTGAGCCGTGGCAGAAATTCCAGTCCAGTCATGTTGGGCATGAGGAGATCGGCCAGCACGATGTCCGCCGGAAATTCCTCAAGGCAGGCCAGCGCCACTTCTCCGCTTTCAGCTTCACGGCATTCAAATCCGAGAGAAGCGCCCACGGTCGTGCAGAGCTTGCGGATGCTCTGGTGGTCATCAACGATGAGGAATCGCAGCTTGATGGGTTCACTCATTGCACGCCACCTTTTTCGCGGGCCGGGCTCGCATCAGCCCTTCCGAACATCGCCTCCACTCGATCGATCAATTGCTGTACGCGGAAAGGCTTCTCCAGGTAAGGAGCCCCGGTGCGAATCAGGGCGCGCATGGTGTCTTCATTCACGGTGTCGCCCGTAATGAAGAGGAGCCGGTCTGTGAGCTCGGGGTGATGGCTCACGATCCACTGGTGCAGGTCTGCACCGCTCGCGCCGCCCGGCGTACGCATGTCTGAGATGACTCCGGAAACAGCAGTCTTCTCCAGCAACTTGATTCCTTCAGCGGCAGAATTTGCTGTCACACAGGCGTAGCCACTGCGCTCCAGGGCCATGCGGACGAAGTCCATCACTGAACGTTCATCTTCGATCACCAGCAAAGGCAGCCGGCTCAAGATTGGTGTGCTCACGGCCGGGCACCTGCCATGGTGATCACCTTGAGTTCAGGCCGGGTGCGGACCGGCAGGCGGACGCTGAAGGTGGCTCCGGGCGTGTCCTGGTTGTTCGCACAAAGGATTTCGCCTTCGTGCTCGCGCACGATGCCATAGCAGATGCTCAACCCGAGCCCCGTCCCCTGCCCGACTTCCTTGGTGGTAAAGAACGGATCGAAGATACGCTCAGGGTTCTTGATCCCCTCACCGTTATCGCGGAACATGACCTCCACCCAGTCGCCATCGCGCATGGTTTCGATCTCGATCAAACCGGGATTGTGCGTGGCCCGGACGGCGTCATAGGCATTGTTCAGGATGTTCAGGAAGACCTGTTGTAACTGGTGTGAGTCACCAATCAGTTCCGGCAACGTCTCATCGAATTTTTCCAGCACCTGCACTCCATGGCTGGAGAAGTCATAGCCTCGCAGGGCGATGGTTTTGCGCAGGATGTCGTTGATTTGCAATCGCTGGCGCTGTGGCGGACGCTGCCGCGCGAAGCTAAGCAGGTTCTGGACAATCTCCTTGGTACGCTGTGCCTCTTCCAGGATCACCTGCAAGTCTTTGCGCGCGCTGCCAGGCACTTCCGGGTTCTCCATGAGCAGGTCAGAGAATCCCATAATGGCTGTGAGAGGGTTATTCACTTCATGCGCAACGCCTGAAACCAGCTGACCGACGGCGGCCATCTTCTCGGTATGCATGAGCTTGGCCTGCATCATGGACGTATCCGTGATGTCGGTCATGAGCACCACCACGCTGGTTACATCCCCCGCTTCGTCACGCATCGGGCTGAGGTTTACTGAGAACTTTCCCAGCAGGCCGTTGGCGCGTGCCATCATCAGCTCAACGTTATCCACCTGCATTCCGCGCAGCGCGGATTCGAAACCGTCAACAAATGCCTGCTTGTGTGTGGAGGCAATCACCGCATCCAGGCGCTGGCCAACGAGTTGTTTCTCCTCGAAACCGCCGGCTTCGTAACAGCGGCGGTTGGCATAACTGATGAGGCCCGCCGTGTCTGCGACCATGATCATCGTCTGGGTGTTGTTGAGGATCTTCCCCGTAAAGTCGCGCTCGCGCTGAAGTTGGGCCTGGAAGTTTTTCACTTCTGTAATATCCAGGAAAACGCCGCGATACTGCATGATGCGTTCCTGGGCGTCGCGGACCACAAAGGTATTCTCCAAAACATGGATCAGGCTGCCATCGCGCCGGCAGAGCGCGACTTCATAGTTCCTGACGGCGCCGGATTCGTTGAGACGTCTCATGATCTCTGCGCGCTGCCCGGGTGAGACATAAACCTGGCTTCGGAGATCCAGCTTCAATACCTCTTCG
>JBAIYI010000040.1:0-1618 GCA_037915955.1 Terriglobales bacterium | reverse complement strand
GTCCTACCTTTTTTCGTGCCCGGGGGTTGCACGCATTTCTTTTTGGGCAGTCTCAGAAAAAACAGCTGCGGTTACAAAATCCAGTACTGCCGCGCGGCGGCTCGCCACTCGCTCCGGCGATGCCGGATCGCCAGCGTGGAGCACCTGTTGTGCAGGCAGGCTGATGAAATAAAAAGTGATGAGGCCGATCATCGAGGTGACCGTGTTCCACGGGTCAACTTTGCGAAAGTCGCCGCTCTCAATGCCATCACTCACCAGCGTGGCCAGCTTGGTGTAAAGAGGCTTGCCGAACCGCTCCAGGATCCGCCCAGCCACTTGTGAAAGCGTCTTGCCGGTGCCGCGCATGAATTCTCTCTGCACCAGGCGCGGATACAGAGGTGAATCTGCGATGTAATCAAAATGCGCGGCCACATACCTGAGCAGGCGCTCACGCGGCGGCAGAGCGTGATTGCCCAGCACAGGCATTACCCGATCGTGCAGGCCGGAGAAAACCTGCTCCAGAGCCGCGGCGTACAGCCCTTCTTTGTCCTTGAAGTAGTAGTAAAGCAGCGCCTTGTTGACGCCGGCGCGGCGCGCGATCTCGTCTGTCCGGGCGCCGGTGACGCCTTCCTGGGCAAATTCTTCCAGAGCCGACTTCAGGATCGCAGCGCGGGTCTTCTCAGGTTCGCCGCGCGAGCCTGTCCGGCCGACTTTGCTGGTGAGTGCCATGAATTAACTGATTGTTTAATTATTGCATGTCCGGTGCTATTGTCCAGTGCCACAAATCACACCCGGGGAGTGATTCGCTTTGTGGGGCAGCAAAATCGTGCGCTGAAGGGCTTTTGCTAGAATGAAGGGTTTGCCCTCTCATCTCTGGGCGAATCAGGGAACTGAATGTCGCAAACCATGCTTGCCGTAGTAAAGCCGGAGGCCGCCGCGGGCGCCGACGTCCGCCAGATGCCCGTCCCGCAATACGGCCCGGACGATGTGCTGGTAAAAGTAAAGGTCGCCTCTGTCTGCGGCACCGATCTCCATATCTATAACTGGGACCAGTGGGCCCAGAACCGCATCAAGCCGCCACTCATCCCCGGCCATGAGTTCTGCGGGCACGTGCAGGCGATCGGCAAGAACGTAACTTCAGTGAAGGAAGGCGATTTCGTCTCGGCCGAGATGCACGTGGCCTGCGGCAAGTGCTACCAGTGCCGCACCGGCGAAGCCCACATCTGCCAGCACGTGAAAATTATCGGCGTGGATGCCAATGGCGCCTTCGCAGAATACGTAGTCATTCCGGAATCCAACATCTGGAAAATCGATCCGGCGGTTCCACCTGACTACGCCAGCGTGCTCGATCCGCTCGGCAATGCGGTTCATACAACGCTGGCCGGCGAGATTGCCGCCAAGACTGTGGCCGTGATCGGCTGCGGACCCATTGGGCTGTTCTGCATCGCCATCGCGCGGGCTTGTGGCGCAAGCGAGGTCTTCGCCCTGGAGATCAATGACCATCGCCGCAAGTTGGCGGAGAAGATGAAGGCCGACCACGTCCTGAACCCGGCCAAAGATAATGTCTTCGAATACGTGATGAATGCCACGGAAGGCACCGGCGTGGACGTGATCCTCGAAATGTCCGGCCATCCGGATG
>JBAIYI010000047.1:0-9202 GCA_037915955.1 Terriglobales bacterium | reverse complement strand
TGGGAGATCAGTCGAGCGCTGGCCGGCGAATGGGTGCAACTGGTACGCCTTGAGCACCGCATTCTGGTGTATTACTGCCGCAGTGCTGTGCGCGAACTGGACCAGCTCAGCCATCGGTCTGTTACGGTGGACCGCTGGCTGAGCTGTTCCTGAAAGTGTAAAGGATGTGGTGAGAACGATCTGTAAAGGATCTCCTGGGACTTTACACGAGGGCGCCTGTGCTACAAGAGTGTTCCCACATTGAGTCATTCATGACGCAAGCTCTAGTTGGAGGTGCAACAGAGAGGTATGCACAGACACTGAACGCACTCAGAAAGCCAGGGCGCGGAACTGGCCGGATTTGGTGACCCGGCCAACGGTAAGCCATACCCCGATAACCAGTCCTGTGTGCCCGGAAGTGCTTCTATGCGGCTTTTTCGCCGTCCTCAGGCTCTGTGTCCGGGATGGGATCGTTCTGAGCTTCCGCGTACGATTCGCGGACCGCGCTTGGATTCACTTTACTGGTCTTTATATCTTCTTCGGCAATGCGGGTGATTCCGGCGCGCTCCCGAATATCTTCCTTGTCCAGTCCGTGAGCATTCTTCGCGTTTGAGAGTTCGCGGCGGCCCTCATCGAGGCCGAGATCCTGAGTCGGGTTTGTAGTCTGGTTCGAGCCCTGCATAGCGGGGGTGGTCCCGACCTGGTGCGGAGTGTCGGCCGCCATCTGTCCTGAATTGTGAGTTCCTACGTGGGCGACGTGGGGTTCGTAGTCGTCAGCCTTCAAGTTCTTCTTCTTAGGATCCATCAGCTACCTCCGTGATTGGAACTTAGATGCAGAAGGCTGGCGCCAGAGAAGAATGGCTGACCGCACCCATGTAAAAAGGCGCGAATCGAGAGCGGGTTCAAGCTACCGAGGAACTCCGATGAAGACGGAATTGCCAGGAATTGTGAATACCTCTCTTGACACTACGACAATGTGGTTTCTCGAAACATGCCGGTTACGGGTGAGCGCGACGAGAGAAGATCCAGCGCGGTTTTTACTATTTATTTATGGACAAAGGGTGGCAACCGCAGCCCACCCGCAGCGCTGTTGAGGGCTTCTCACTTGGTCTAACTTCCACAAGAATCGAGGGCCCCAATGAAATACCTCCGTTCTGCACGTCTTACCCTTGCCTCGTTTTGCTTCCTGGCGATCAGCTCAACTCTCGGCGCGCAGGAAGCCACAACAGCGGGCGCCACGACTGCCCCGCCGCCGGAATTCATTTACGTTGCTGACGCCTTTAACGGCCACATCTCAGGATTTCATCTTCTCAGCGATGGAGCGCTGGCAGCCACGCCGGGCTCCCCTTACAGCATGGCGGTCAACCCGCCCGTCACGGAGACACCACTCTCACTGGCGTATATCGCTCCTTTTCTGGTGGCCGCGAATTCGGACCCGAACTCCCGCACCGGAATGACGGTGTTCAAAGTCAACCAGTCAACCGGAGCCCTGACGCAGGTAGTGCAACCCGGGCCGCAGACCACGTTCGTCGATTGGGAAGTGCTGGCTGCCGATCCTCACCATCGGCTGGTGTTTGCCGTAGGCGAGGACAATAGCGCGAGCCAGTCGAACGGACTGGCCACTTTCCGGCTCACTACAACCGGCGTTCTGCAAAGAGTGGCTCCTCTGATTGAAAAAGGTCCACAGTCAGGAACGCTGGCGCTGGATCCGCTTGGACGATTCCTCTACATGCTCCATGCCGGCCATGTGTGGGTATGGGCCCGGAAATCGGACGGCACTCTGGGCGCCCAGGTAAGCGGCTCGCCATTCAAGGTGGGGACGCCGCCGGTTTTCAGCAGCCCGAGTACGACTGACCCATGCTTTGACGCGGACTCGCAGCCTATCATCGCGGCGCATCCCAACGGCCACGTGATCTACACAAGCTGCAATCAGGGACAGATCGTGACTGCCTCCCTGGTTTCTTCGACTGGCAGGATCAGCCCGCTCAGTTCCGTGGCGCTGCACACAAGCCTTGACCGAATTAGTGCGCTGGCCGTCGATCGCGCGGGCACTCTGCTGTTCGGAACCATGGAGCAGAGGCACGAGGTAGTAACGTTCGCGTTGAGCAGCAGCGGCAGGCCGTCGATCAAATCGGTAGCAGCCGCCGGGTCGAGGCCCAACGGGGTCGCCGCGGATCCGGCCATGCATCACCTGTTTGTAACGAACGGGTCGTCACTCATCTTCAAAAATGATTCTGTCCCTGGATCCAGCAACATGTCGTTTTACTTCCTGAGTCCCGGAGGTACGGCGACGCAGTCCAGGCAATCGCCCGTAAGTACGGGGGCGGATCCCCGCTGGCCAGTCATCGTGATCGGACAATAAACCCAAATCGGCATCTACCAGAGGCGTTTGCTTTACAAAAGGCAGCGCCTTTCTGTTTCAGGCCAGCGTTCCTGCTTTGCTGCGCTATCATGGATGCCGCCCCATGACAACCACTGACCCTGCAGACCGGCTGGATTCCTGGAAAGAGATTGCGTCTTTTCTGCGTCGCGACGTGCGCACCGTGCAACGCTGGGAAAAAAAAAGAAGGGCTCCCCGTACACCGGCACCATCATGACAAGCTGGGGTCGGTATATGCGTCACGGGCCGAGGTGAATGCGTGGTTCACAGGCAGGGAACAGGCAGGCGCCCCGGCTGAAGCTGCAAATGCCGGCAAGTCAGACAAGATCAAGATCGCCGTGTTGCCGTTCAGCAACCTGGACGGCAAGCGCGAGAGCGACTACTTCAGCGACGGCCTGAGCGAAGAGATGATCACGCAACTCACGCGGCTGCAGCCGGAGCAGCTGGCCGTTATAGCGTGGAGCACAGCACTCAACTACAACAGCACACCCAACTCACTCCAGCAAATGAGGGAAAACCTGGGCGTGGATTATGTGCTGGAAGGTCGTGTGCGGCGGTCTGGAACCCGTGTGCGGATCACGGCGAGGCTGAGTGAAGTGCAGGACCAGACGCAGCTCTGGGCGGAGACTTACGAACGGGACCTCAAGGACCTGTTGACAGTCCAGGCCGAAATCGCCAAAGCGATTGCCGCCGAGATTCACCTGGTGTTGAAACTCTCAGAAAATGAGCGGCTCAGCCAGATCCAGACCGGACAAGCACAGGTGAAGCCGGAGGCCTATGACGCGTACCTGAAAGGCCGTTACCAGCTACACAAGATGACGCCGGATGGAATCAGCGCCAGTGTAGGTGATTTCGAAGAGGCCGTTGAACTGGATGCAGGTTATGCTCCCGCGTGGGCGGGGCTGGCCAGCGCCTATGCGCTGATGACGATCGCGCCGTTTGACCTGGTTTCCCCCTTGCAGATCATGCCGGGCGCGGAGAAAGCGGCCAAGCGTGCGCTGGAACTGGACAACACGTTGCCGGAGGCGCACACGGCTCTGGCGCTGGTGGACCACCACTATCGCTGGAAGTGGGCAGAGGCGGAGACGCATTACAAACGCGCGATCGAGCTCAACCCGGACTACGCTGCGGCGCACCTCTGGTACTCATGGATGCTGCTGGCGCTGGGACGCCGCGAAGAAGCAATGCGGCAGATTGACGAGACAATGAGGATCGTCCAGGAAACTGATCCCAACCGGCTTGTGGCCGTGCATGCCACGCGCGCGCAGGCATTTTACCTGGGGCGCCAATTCGAGCAGGCGGTGCAGGAGTGCGCCAAAGGGCTGCAACTCGATTCGAAGCACTTCATGCTGCTCTATGTCATGGGCCGCTCCTACATGCGCCTGGGCGAGAAAGATAAAGCCATTGCACAGCTAGAGAAGGCCAGCTCTCCGGGACAGATTCCGCTGGTGGATGCGGCGCTGGGTCTGGCTTATGCAGTGACGGGACGGCTGGAAGAGGCCAAGAAGATCGGCAATTCCTTCAAGCACTTATTGGAAACCCGCTACATCCCTCCGACCTACTTCGGGATGCTCTACGCGGGGTTGGGCGACCGGGAGCGTGCAATGGCATGGCTGGAGAAGGCGTTGCGCGAGCGCGCCGATGGGCTTACCTGGCTGAACGTGGATCCGATGATGGACGACATGCGCAAGGACGAGCGGTTCATGGAATTGGTGAAGAAGATTGGGCTCTAGGGAATTGCCAAGATTGCCAGTATTGCCAGTATTGCCAGTATTGCCAAAAATGCTAGAAGTCCAAATTGCGAGTGCATTGAGAGGTTTCGTGGTTGAAAAAGCTCAACGACTCATTTGATGCACCAAGGCCAAATTCTTCCTCATGCACTGGGGCGAGATGCTTAGAAGATGATAGGGATCTCTCGCTGCGCTCGGGACTTGGTAAGGCCAGTAGGGACTTTGGCAAGGCTACAGCTGCAACGACGCTGCTAGTTGAATTCTGAGGAAGAGATGACTTTGAAGGGCAGGGCGCCGAAGGCCATATCCACCGCGTCACAGCTGTAATTGATGGCGAAGTTGCTGTTGGCGGCGACGGTTTGCAGGCTGAGCGCGGTTGAACTAGCTGCCTGAAGAAGCACAGCACCGGTAATGGATCCAAGTGAATTCTGGCCGATGGAGAACTGACCGGCCCCACCTTGCACCATCACAATTCCCGTCCAGTTCAAAGTAGCAGTGTTGAGTTGAAGACTGCTGGGCACAACCAGAACGCCATAGCCAGTGAGAGTGGTGTTTTGCAGAACAAGGCCGTTGGGGTTGGTGATGACCAGCACCACGGGAGACGAGCTGGACCCGTAGGAAGTATTCAGGGTACCGCCGGGCGGAATGGAAATGTAATTCGGCTGTTGAGAGGCCGAGGCGACCAGCGCGTTGACGGTAGTAAATGCGTCTGGCAATACCGAAGCGGACGGCGGCTGGTACAGTACAGGGTCCGCTTGGTTTCCAGTCCCGCCAGCGAACGGCGCCGTCTGAGATGACGGATAGACGACGGCCGGGATGTTCGGCGCGTAGGTAGCGCTCGTGGCCATGAGCTCCGGAGCTGCAAGGTTGAGCGTGGAAGGGGATGCACCGGTGAGAGTCATGGTTGACGAACTGCCGCCGCTGCTGCCGCCATCATGGCCATCGCTGCTTCCGCTACTCCCACTGCTGCTTACGGTAATGGTTATCGATCCAAAGCGGGGCGTCTGGTTTGTGCCGCGCACCCACCACAATGCAGGCGGGCAGCTGTTGCCATTGATGCCAGAGCCATTCGAGTAATTGCAGGAATTATTGGCCTGGCTGACGATTGAAGTGCGTAGATTGGAGAGAGCCTGCTGGAACTGAGTGGAGACGTTGCCGCTGTCAATAGCCAATGAGGAGATGTTGGAGCAGCGGCTGGTGGTGCTGGGCAGGGTACCGTCCAAATTATGATTCCTGCCATCGATGGTCGTTGTTGGGATGCCGCTGCCGAGAGTCGGATTAACACTATTCGCATCCATGGTGACCGCTCCCGCCGGGCGTATGGAGGGCGCCACGAGCTCCGAACGCAGCATCCTGCGCGATGAATTCCGGCTGACACCCGGAGTGACGGCAAGAGACGTGACCATGTATACGGTCTGCATACCATTCGCGTCACAAAAGGGATTCGTGCCACCGGGAGAAATCTGTTCCCTGACACCGTCATAGCAAATGGGCACGTCAAGGGTGGAAGGCCCATTGGCACCGTTCACGAAATAGGGATCGGCGATGCGGTTGGTTTTGATGTTGACGCGGGCCCATTTGAAAGATCCAGCTGCACCCGCCGAGGTGAGTGATGCTTTGTTGGCAAGAGCCCACCCGCTTGCAGTCGGAACGCTGGCGCATTTCGTGTACTTATCAACAGCGGAGTTGTAATCGTGGCAAAGCTGATCGTCAAAGTAGGGACTGTTAGGATCCGTGGGATCGATGATCCCAACTCCGTTAATGATGTAAAGAACGCCTCCGGGAGTTCCAGCGATGGTCTGCGGCAGCCCGTCTGCGATCCCGCCCGGCGAGGCAGCGGCGGTGTAGCGGATGCGATCACGGACTTCTTCCAAGCCGAAACGTGCCGCGTAGAATGCGCTGATTCCGGTGCGGTAGTTCGAGTCGATGTGGGTCTCGGTATCCGAGGAGACATACATGAAGACGCCGATGGCCGAGAGCAGCAGCAAGGCAAAAAGGGACAGCAGGAGTGCTGCACCTTTTTCCTGTTTGCGTCTGGCCAGGGATGGTTTCATTGTCTGGGCCTCGCAAGAGCGGAGAGCGCCACTGTGACCGGCTGTCCGCTGGCCGGATCACGCTGGCTGGTGGCCAGCATCAGGTTGATCTTGATGGTTGCAATAGAAGCAACGTTCAGCGCACCCTGCGGCGTGCTGATGTCGTTCCCGGTGCTCAGATCCACAGGATTGCCGTTACGGTCGAGGAATTGGAAAATGTCCTGTCCTGACTGTCCCGCGCCGGTTCCCGGCGGCACCAGATGCTCAGCCTGGGTGTACGAAGCAGCGGCAGGTTGCGCCCAGGGAAAAGCCGCTGATTTGGGGATGGCGCCGCGACGCACGCACGGGCAATTGGGATCATTCGGGTCCGCGGCAACGTAACTGAACGCGACGCTATAGACCTGACCTTCGCCGTTCACGTCGCCTTCCATGATGACCTGTGTGGGCGAAACGCTCACCAGGCCTGCGGCGACGGATGGATTGTCGAGGGTCGGCTGGGTAGCATACACGGATGGACCGGGATAACCGCTCATGTGAAGGTCGCGAACGGTCTGGTTCAGGAATTCACGGGTCTGCTGGGTGATATCCAGTTTGGCCGCTTCAGAGGCAGACATCTTCTGCATGGCCGCGATCTGTTCGCAAACAATGGCCAGGACCGTGAGCAATATACCCACGCTCACCAGCAGCTCTACCAGACTGAACCCAGAATTACGGTGGCTTCGGCTGCGGGACCGGCGGAAAAAAAGTTGTGGAGAGAAGACCATTTAGAAATCCCCCCGCAACGTTCTCAATGTAATAGGCCGAGCCAAAGCGGCTCCCGGGCCCTGAGTTCGGCGCGCGCTGATGGTGACATATTGCGTATTTGGAGTGGGGCCGGGATCGATTCGCCAACGTACATCGAATGGAACACTGCCAGTGCCTGCGCACGCCGAAAAGAGCATGGAGTAGCCGTCAGCCGGCGCCTGAGTGAAATCAATTTGGGGAGCAGAGCCAACGGGAACCGCGGTGGTGCTGCTCAGGCTGGTGTTGATGTTGAAAACCACGCCTTTGCAGTCAGTCATTGTGGCAAGCGCGGCGGGCCCGACGGCACTTTCCGGGATGGCGAGGATGTGCTCCATGGTGCTTTCCACCAGGGAACTCCCAGCGGTATTCAGGCGGGAGCTTCCATTGGAAGCGGCCGCCGTGGCAAAGACAACCATGCCTCCGAGCAGCCCAATGGCCAGCACGGCCATGGCGATGGTTACCTCGATGAGGCTGAACCCGACCGTGCCCGCTTTCGCTGCCGAAATTTTGTTCGGTTTACCCATTTCCCGCAAAATCGCTAATCTGTTCCTTGCCCCTGCTTACATCCAGGTTCCGCCAGTACCCGATGGGCGGAACGTCCAAATCCTGATGCTGCCCGAAGGCGAGACGGTTACGGCGGCATAAAGCGCTTCGTCGGTGGACCGGTCAAGCCGAAGGTACTGCACCCATGCCACAGCGGCGCCGTTGATCCCCGCAGCGTTGGAGCAGCGCGAACCTAAGGATGGACGCTGGCAGGGAAGTCCCATAGCGTTCCAAACCAGACCGGAAACCTGGCTGCCTTGCGCCGTGATGGTTTGTGAAACGGCTGTGGTCAAAGGAGAAAATCCGAGCAAGTTCGGGTCTAGCGCCACAGGCACGGCGTTGTTGAGCTTAATTTGTGGAGAAAGCTGCAGAACCGGCTCCCCCGGGTCGCATGTGCCGTCGCCATCCAGATTGAGGCAGAAGCCCGGCTGGGCCACGCTGCCAATGGGCAGAACCTCATAATAATTGTTGTCTCGAGTGGCCCGCTGGCGCGAGTCCTGATAGAAAGAGACGACTTGCTGAGCGGCTGACTTGAGCCGCGCATTATCAATGCTGCGCGCGATGTTGGGAAGAGACAAGCCGCTCACGACCATGACGATCGCAAGTACCACCAGCAGCTCGGTAAGGCTAAACCCCGCCTGTGACTCTATCCGTCGCACGTTACGCACATCCGAAGTTTGATTAAAAACCTGGCCCTGAAACCAGCCAATTTGGGCCGAGCTTCGCCTTTTCGTTGGCGCTGCCTGGGCTGATCGAACGCGTCGGGCGAGGGCTCGGTTGGGTTGGTTACTTTGGTACTCAAACATAGTAACGCAGTACCCACAGGGTTCCCGGCGAACTGAACGTAAGTACCTGAAAATAAGCAAATTAAATTTGTTTACACGGAAATTGAAATGTCAGATTTCGACGCGAAAAATGAGAGAAAAATGGGCCGGTATGGTGCCTTGAACTAATGGCCATGTACTGCCGGACGATGCCGGGTTGTTCACGCCAAAAAGATTAGAAAAAATTTTCCCAGCAGTGGCGAGTCTGGGTTCGAGTTCAGGTGTGGCGTGGGAGGGAGAATTGGACTCTCGCTCTACTCTGACCCTTATCGGGGTAGTCACCTCTGTGTAAAGAAATGTTTGCAAGATGAGGAGCTAACTGGGATGAATAGAGAAGGTCTAAGTTGTGGAAGTTCGCCGTAAAACGACCTATTTGGATTCGTGGCAGCGCCTAGTATGATTGGGCTTCTGTATCCTTCATCCCAGATAGTTTCAGTCAAGGAGCATTATGGTCCGTGGGTTTCTCCTGTTCTTATTACTCGGAAGTTTAAATGTGGTTGCGGCTGCGCAGGGAACAGCCTGTAAAGCCAATGAGTTTCCGGTGGGTATTATTAACATAAAAGGGGAGCCTTTTCGTGGGCTGAACCCATCCAGTTTCACTGCACACTTGGGCAGGAACCATCTCGCGGTGAAATCGATGACGTTTGATGACGGACCCCGGCGCATAGCGTTGGTGGTGGATGCCAGCAAGAAGCTGAATGAAGACACGCGAAAGGCGGAGCGGCTGCTCGTCCAAACCCTGCTAGGCGCGCGCAAGGAAGACAGCTACGCACTGGTGGTGGCCCGTGGCCCTGAGCACACCGTGAAGTTTGGGGAAGACCGAAAGTCGATTCTGGAAGCAATACCCCAGGAACCGCCGGCAGGAAAGCCACAGAATCCGGGTGTGCTGGACGCAGTGGCACAGGCCCTGCAAATGTTTGGAACGCCCGA
>JBAIYI010000572.1:0-5773 GCA_037915955.1 Terriglobales bacterium | reverse complement strand
CCTGTCCTGAACCCGCGTCGCCGTTAGAATCACGGGAATGTTTGCGCTCACTCCGCTCAGCCTGTTTGGACTGGCTGCCGTAACGGTCATGGTGATCTTCTACGCGCTTGAAGATCGCGCACCGGCTTGGACACTGGCTTTCGCAGGAGCATGTGTCCTGGGCTCAATCTACGGCTTCCTTCAGGGTGCCTGGCCTTTCGGCGTCGTGGAACTCATCTGGGCGGCGATTGCGGTGAAGAAGTGGATGACTAGGAAATAAAATCAGTAGATCGGCGGCTCTCCTGCGGGACGCGTCTTCCACCTGCGATGCACCCAGAGCCATTGGTCTGGATATTGCCGCACGTATTGCTCAATTGCTTTTGTGAAAACCGCAGTGTTGGTGAGGGCATCCATGTCAGGGTTTCCTGTGTTCTCCAGAGCCACAGCGCGTTCGAAGCAAATTTTGTACTTGCCGGCATTCTTATCCCAAACGCAAAACGCGGGCACCACCGCTGCCCCCGTATGTGAAGCCACACGCGCAATGCCGGTGGCGGTACATGCAGGTATGCCGAAGAAGTCCACGAACTCGCCCTGCGGAGGTGTCATATTCGTGTCCATCAGTATCCCGATGACTTCACCTTGCCTGAGCAGCTTGAGCAGACCGCGCGCGTAGTCCTGCTTGGAGAGCGTTCGGTTTCCGTGCATGTTACGATACCGCTCGACCATTGCGTTAAGGTAAGCATTGTCCAGCGGGCGCACGACGATGTTCATCGGATGACCATAAAGCGAGTGGGCAAATGAACTCACTTCCCATCCGCCGATGTGCGCGGTAAGAAAAATCACACCTTTGCCGCGCGCTTGCGCTTCGGCAAAGTTCTCGAAGCCCTGATAAATGACTACCTTCTCGACGTTCTCTCTTGTGTAGCGCGGGAAGAGGCAGAATTCAGCGAGCTGACGGCCCAGGCTGACGAACAATCCCCGAAGAATCCCTTTTTTTTCTTCCTGAGTTTTCTCCGGAAACGCCAGATCAAGGTTACGCATGCCGACGCGACGAAGCCGTCGATAACGGGAATGGATAAGGAGAGCCACGCCGATGCACAGACCCCGCGCTACCGGCCGCGGCAGCCAGCGCATCAGGCTGGCCATCAGCCAGACCGGTATGTACTCGAGAAGTTCTCTCATTCAACGGGGAACATTGGACGGTAACATTGCGTTAATTTTATTCCAAATCCGGGTAACCACATGCACTCTCTGCCGCTCTATGCAGGTAGAATCCTCATGGATCCGGAATAATCTTGCGCAAACATGGTTGAACACGCAAAGGAGATCGATACATGCGAATGTTCCTCACAGGCATTGCTGCCTGTGCCCTGTTCCTCTCAGCATGCAAGGCGGGAAAGCCAAATGGGCTAGAGAGCTCTGTTGTAAATGGGATCAAGCACAATGTAACCATCGGCGGTAAGGACTGGAAGAACCCAGTGCCGGACACGCCTGACTCTGCAAAGGAAGGCGCTGAGCACTTTCAGCATCATTGCCAGATCTGCCATGGCCTTGATGGTCAGGCCACCGGCGTTCCCTTCGCGGCGAAAATGGATCCCCCTGTGGTGGATCTCGCTTCCAAGGACGTTCAGGAATATACCGACGGACAGCTGAAGTGGATCATCGAGAACGGAATCTCGCCGTCGGGCATGCCTGGATGGAAGGGAATCCTGACCGATGAAGAGATGTGGAACATGGTTCGCTTCATGCGGCACCTCCCCGCCAAGGGAAGCCTGGGCGCACCTGACATCTTCAAGGAAGAAGCCGAACAGCATGAAGCCGCGGAGCATGAGCACGGTGCGGCCTCAGGGCAAGCCGGGCATGACGAGAGCAAGCCGCACACCCACACCCATTCGCACCCGCAACCACCGAAATAGAGTTCATCTAAAACGCCAAACGGGAGCCTGACGGCTCCCGTTTTTTATGCATCTTTCGTACGAATGCTCAACGCATCGGGTTGGGCGTTGGTGAAGCGGCTGCAGGTGTCGTGGTGTTCGCTGGCGCATTGCTCGGGGGCGGGGCGGATCCGGTATTCGAAGAAGCGGGCGCCGGAGTGCTCGGCGGCGGATTCACCGGCACATTTGATTTCGTCGGGGTGCTCGCGCTGCTCGCGCCCGCTACCGCCTTTCGCACGGCTGCCACGAACGGCTCGCCGGCGGCAGGCGCTGGTACTGACCCCGTCAGGATGCTTTTGAACTCCACCATGCGGCCATAAAGCTCACGGGTCGCGTCTTCGTCCTGATGGATAGCGTTACCGTTGATCGTAATCCCGGCAAACAACCCGCGTGCGCGGGAATAGGTAAGGACCTCGGCGCGCATCTTCCAGTCGGTTGAACCTTCCACGTGGCGACCAACCGGCCCGGCGGCTGCCGAGGCATCAGCACCGATCTTAAACTTGCTGGAGAGCAGCGCCTGCATACCACGCTCGTTCATGATCATCATGACCAGATCGACCGCCTGGCCGCCAATCTGGAATCCTACGCTGCCGCCCGTCATGGTGAACGGGGCAGGAGCGCTCCATCCTTCCCCGGTATGGCAGGTAGCATAGCCACGGCCGTGGGCGCCGCCAACCACGAAGCCGCCCTTGATCAGGGATGGCACTACGGCGACACATTTGGCAGAAGTGAGGATCTCTTCCGGTATGCCCTTATCGGGCGTGGCCATGATTTCATTCAATACGGTCGCCGCAGATTCCACGCGGCCCGCGGCAGTCTCGGCGAATGACACTGTGTTGATCGCCAGTACGCACAATACGGCGCAAAGAACTTTTTTCATGAATTCCCTCAGCGTCTTGATTGTAACAATGGGTACTTAAAGCAGAGATGCTGGAAAATTATAAAGGGTTGGAAACGGCGACCCTCGTGACCGTGTCCAACCCCCGTCTCCCAGGTTCTGTGGTAGGTGAGAAGAGTATCCACCCGGTCCGAGTTCCCAGCAAGTAACCGGGGGCCCTGCCGGACACGGCGCTAAGTACATGTACTTAGAGGCCCTCGTACCTTTGTCGCTCCAGATTCTCGTTCGAGCAGAGGCCTGAAGTACTACTCTGTTGACCGATAGCTCGCGCTCTCAAGCAAAGCAAAAGCCCGGCGGATTTGCCGGGCTTCAACCTGAAAGGTTCCCTGCCACTTTACTTGGAGGAGGTCACCAGCGAATGTGTGATCGCGTGGACGGACAATGCGATACGGTTCTGAACTCCAACCTTGCGCATGAGTTTGGCCACGTGCGCCTTGACCGTGCGCTCTTCAATGCCCAGCACCGAACCAATCTCCTTGTTCGACCGGCCAGCGACCAGCAGCTCGAGAACTTCCTTCTCGCGTTCGGTGAACGTCACCCGACCCGCCGGGAAAATCCGGCCCGGCGAAGAAGTCACGCGCTCGATGAAAATGGAAAGAACGCGGCGCGGCGCCCATACTGATCCCTGGTGCACGATCCGCATGGCCTGAATAAACTCCGCTGGTGATGCGGCTTCGTCCACATATCCCTTTGCGCCTGCAGCGAGAGCCTTCAGGATGGTTTCATCATCCGCACCACTGCCGGTGACGATGATGCGCAGGTCCGGACGCGCGGCCTTCAGTCCGGCCATCACATCGAAAAGGTTCTGCCCGGCCCGTGTCCCAAGGAGCACCAGGTCGATGTCCTTGCGCGGCCCTAACTCCGCGAGGCTGCATGAGATCAACTCGAGATCCTGTTCCGTGTCAAACAGTGATTTCAGTCCAATGAATCGCAGGGGATCGCTCTCCACCACAGCGATGCGAATAGTTGTCTTCTTGGACGTGGCTACCTTCATCAACTCTCCTTCCGCGGCCAGGACTTCAGTAACGTCATTTTACGCAAAAACCAGACGTTCATACCTGAAAGTATCATGAACCATGGCACCTGCCCATTTCTCAGAGAGGTACATGTACTAAGATCGCGAGCGTGATGCAGACACGAGGGGGGACGATCAGCGGCTTGCTTCGAGAATATCAGGCGCACCGGACAGGGCGACGCGATCACTTCTTCCGAGCATCAGGCCGCGATGAAATCCATCGCAGTAAGGATCTGTCGGTGTGCCTGCTCCGGCATGGGCGGAACAGGAATGAACCGCGGATTGATGACCGAGGCTGTTACGCCTCGGCGGGACACTTGCGCCGAAGCCGTCTCGATAGCCTTCAGCAATTCCCTTTTCGAACTCAGGGGACGGCGAAAACAGTTCAGCGCCGATGCGCCGTAACTCTTTCAGGACGCGGAAGCCGGTTCCGCGATACCCATCGACGTACCCGGCGAGTGCGCCGGCCCTGAACCCGGACTCAAACGAGGATCGTGAGCCGAACTCGCGTGAATACCAAATATGCAGTTCCTTGAACTGCTGCCACTTTGTTCGTTGCGGACGCGCCAGGTTCACGTCGAGGTTACCGAAATGAAATCCCTCTTCATAGCCGTGCCGATAACCGTGAGCGAAACTGGAATGGCTGAGTAGTGCCCCGCAGCCTTTCTCGTCGAGATGAGGATCGCGATCCGCTGCATAGGTCAGCGGCACGGTAAGAAGGCAGAGAATCGCAAGCAGGCGTGTCATGATCCCCTTCCCGGCAGGGAGGGCTGCTCGCAAATTGGGATGGCTAGCAGTTGAGGGAGGATGTCAGGCTCTATTGAGTCCACTAAGGTCAATTTGCGTTCTCGTTAAGCAATTCCCTGAATGTGGTGAATCACCGGTCAACCCGATACTCAACTCACCTTAACCGGTCATGATGAGTGAACCGCCCTCAGGCGCCGAATTACAAAAACCTGGGGGAAACGGTGCTTAAAGGGCTGGAACTCTGATTGATTTGGACAGAAAATTCCCCGGAAGGGTCAAACAGCCCCTCCGGGGTTTTGACTTTTACGCGAGTTCTGTCTGTTGCTAGTACCGGCTACCGCCGGCGACGGGAATGTTCCTGAACCCACCTTGATGCTCGCCGATTCTCTCCAGGAAAGTCGCCGCCATGTCCACAAACTTGGTCCCTTTCTCAACGTACTCCGGCATGCGGCGCCATAGATCTTCAAAACGCTCCGGGTTCTCTGTCGCCAAGGTAGCAAGGCCGATGCCCGCCACTGCCAATCCTGCCGGACGTCGCCCCGTCAGGAAAAGAACCGCACCTGCGGCGAACGATCCATAAATCAATGCCTTCTTCCAATCCATTTGCTCTCCTCCAGGGCTGCGAGCCCTGCAACGGCTCTCTTGCAACTACCAAACGTTAATTAGAGCGTTACCGTACGCCCTTTGTTGCCCCTGCGCGCTGAAGGGAACTCCCTGACCGCAAGCAGGCGTTTCCCCACAGCACTCCTTCGGGAAGAAAGAAGATATGTGAAGAGGGAATGTTCGAGAGAAGTCTTGTGCAGCAAAGACCAGCGTACTAGAATACCGGCCCATGAAATGTACCCAAGAAAAGTAAAAGTGGGCGTCGGTATAGGGTCGACGCCCACGTGGGGGTACTGCGTATGTTGTTGTTACCAAGATAGACGACTTTCCTTCGAAAAAGTTGCTGAAGCGGGCGAAATTAACATAATTAAACAATCCAAAGTGCATTTCGCCCCATTTCCTCAAAAAGTTCTAACCTGATCCGCTTCAGACTTCCGGTTTACATCGTTTATATCGCTTCACGATACGTGCCACTTCAGTCACCTCTCACAAAAAAAGAGCCCTTCGGATTTCCCTGTCCGAAGGGCCGAGAACAATAAGGAGAGGAGATAAAGCGGACTACGACATCACAGCCACTGACTCACGAATCTGCACGCG
>JBAIYI010000782.1:0-4719 GCA_037915955.1 Terriglobales bacterium | reverse complement strand
GCGTCCCAAAGATGACCGTGATCGTACCGCGGCGCGGGGCAACGACAGCACGGGAACTGGCGATAACCCGGAAGACTAGGAAAGTCGACGTGAAACAAAAAGCACGGGCCTCCGCCCGTGCTCTTTTCGGAATGACTGTCCCACACGCTCTCCTGTGATGTGGGACCGTGAAGCAACAGCAGACTCGTTCCTGGCCACCACTATGGCTTCGCTTCCGGATGCGAATCAAAGAACAGGAAGAAGTTGGTTGGCTGGTCGGGCGCTGCCTTGCCTGCTGCCTGTGCGGCGCGTAGCGCATCGAGCGAGTTGATACCGGTGCTGCCATCAGCGCTCGGCCATGCACTGGAATCAGTGACCAGCACAGAGATCACCTCCCACCACACCGGACCGAAATCTTTTCCGTCGATGATGTGGCTGTGATTCAGCGTAGGCACAATCACGTTCGTTCCCGGCGGGACCTTCCCCTGCGCCGCAAGTACCGGGCCAAGATCGATATTCATCGCGTGCATGGTGCAAGTGCTCGGGGCACCGGTGTGGACGGTGACAGGTAAGCCCGGCTCAGGACATTGCACGGCGACATTTGGATGTGTTTTGAAAGCCTCGGGGATAAATCCAAACAGCCCCAGCAATGCCTGCCCGAGCGAAGGATTGAACGCGTCATTAACGTTTGTGGAATTACCAAAGAACGGAGAGATCACATACAACTTCAGGGTGTTCTGCGTCGGCCTTCCTGTTGGGTCGAGACTGGGACGATGTCCAACTACGCAGATAGGCTTCTGGAATTCGGCGGCGTCGGCCGCGGCAACCTGGCCATTGTGATCAAGATCATCGAACGGTTCGTGAATACAATCAAAATTCTGGAAGTAGGTGAAGACCAGAAGCTGGCCTTGGGCAAAACCTTCAGTCTGGTTCACCTGCAGGGGACGAGCATTGTTTTCGTTGTTGGAGCCCGATTGGGCTACGCCGGCGGCCACAAAGAGCAACACGACGCTGCCGATTGCAAACACACTACGCCTAAGGTGGTTCATGCTTTTGTTTTCTCCTGGAAATTTCTAGACGGTGGGCCCGGTGCTGCGATCACTATGGAGTAGGAAAATTGATAAGAGTTACAAATAACTTTCGTTTTACGATAGAAAGCAGTTTTGTACTAACTGAAGCGGCTAAGAGAGTCGTGCAATTCCAAAATAGAACTCAGCTGAAAATAATTTTGAATAAGTGTGACACTTGCGAGCGATTTCCCGCTCTATGCAAAAACGCGATCTTGGGATTTCTTCTCTGATCAGAGTCTGCTTAGCTTCGTGGGTAAAGAAGCTTGTAAAGTACCGCATTCCTCATGATGGCCTGCACGTATTCGCGGGTCTCAGTGAACGGAATGGACTCGACGAATTCCTCGACGCTTTTGAAGTTGCCGTTTTTGCGCCAATCGTCCACGCGGTCTGTGCCGGCGTTGTATGCGGCAAGGGCATACTCAACCTGACCGTCGTAATGATCCACCATGTGTTTGAAGTAACGAGTGCCAAGTTGCAGGTTGGTGGTAGGCGTGAGCAGAGCGTCAGTAGAGAAATGGCGGATCTTCAGTTCCTTGGCCATTCCCTTCCCCACGCCAGGGAGCAACTGCATCAGGCCCATTGCGTTGGCGCGCGAGATCGCCTGCGGGTTGAATTCGGATTCCTGGCGTATCAGTGAGGCCACCAGATGCGGATCGAGACGGTTCTGCGTGGAGCCACGCTTCAGGTCATCCCAGTACGGACGCGGGAAGAGGCCTTCCCAGACCGGGCGCGGAATCTGATTGATCTCCGCGGAGAAATAACCGGGTACGGCGCGTTTGAGGCTTTCAATAGCTCGGATATAACTGCCCTGGTCCGCGTAAAGCGCTGCCAGTTCGTTGGCAAGCCATGGCGGATTGCCGGACGCCGCCGACTTGAGCTCATTCACGGCGAAATCAAACATCGCGGCGTTCTCGAGCAGGTGGGCTTTCTGCACCCGAACATTGTCCGCCGGCGCATCCCAGGCCCTTGGCGGCGTGTTCGGCGCGGGAAGCCGGTCGAGAACGTCAGGATCGCCGATATCGTCCATACCGATCTTGCCCAGACGGTCACGCCCTAGATTCGCGTAATAATAGTAACGGTAATTGTCAGAAAGCTTCTGGTAATAGGCGCGTGCAACAGGCTTGTTGCCGTCGTCTTCGGCCAGACGCCCACGCCAGTAAATCGCCGCGGGAACCTCATTGGAAGAAGGATACAACGCCAGCTGCTCGTCAAAGAGCTTCCTGGCTTCGTCCTTCTTCCCCATGCGATAGGTAAGCCAGGCAGCCTTCCAGTGCGCGTAAGGTGAAAATCGTCCGTTCTGCTGGCGCTGGTAAATCTCCGAGTAGAACTTCACGGCCGTCTCGAGATCGTTCTTCAGCAGGTACATGTTGCCGGCCGAAAGCAGGGCTTCCCCCATCCATGTGCTTTCGGGAGCGAGCGTACGAAGCTGCGAAATATAGTCGCCGTGTTTGTCGCGATCGTCCTTATCGCGCGAAATTTCAGCGAGGAAATAGAGCGCCTGTGCCTTTGCATCAGGCGGCGTATTCGAGTTTGCGAGTGCCGTCTCAAAAAGTCTCTGCGCATCGTCACGACGGCGGGCGCGGTAGAGTGCGGATGCAAGCTCCACCTGCATGCCAGGCATCTTGTCAGGGGGCGCCTGTTCAATCAGCTGCCCCAGTTCATTGGCGGCATCCTGAAACTTGCGCGATTTCATGAGCAGGTCAGCGCGCGTGTGCCGCTGTTCGTAAGTCCCTGCCGGCGGATTCTCCCCCAGCGCCTGCAGGGTAGATTGCGCCTGGCCGGCCTGATCGCTGCCGGGCATCTCAAAATAAATGCGGCGCAATATCTCCCGTGCTTTGTCCTTGAGACCTTCCGTCTGGTAAGCGCCGGCCAGCGCAAACTCTGTGTCCGGGGCGACTGGCGTACGGTGTTTCTCCAGGTACGAAATCGCCTCGCCCGATTTGCCGGATGCGATGAGCGAATTCGCGTATAGCAGCGTCACTTCGTGCAGGTGCAGCGAATCAGGGTACTTCGTCTCAAATCCTTCGAGGGTCTTCAGGACCTCTTGATGATTGCCTTCGGCCTGCCAGGCACTGGCGCGCAGCCAATCGATATAGTCACCAAAAAGCGGCGCAAGCGTTTCAGTGTGCTCCAAAGATTTGCGGACAGCGGGGAAATCCTTATCAAGGTAGTGCGCGTAGGCAAGCACGAACCAGGACAGCGGCGCGGCGTCATCGTTGCGATGGCGATGTGCGTATTCCTGAACACCCGTGTACGCGGCGGGCGTACGATTCTCGAACAGTTGCTGCGCCATGGGCTTCAGGTCAGCCGAGGCCACGAAGGCCCGGTTCATCCGGCGCAGGCGTGCGCGTTCTTTGGCCTTGTCGGCCGCACGGGCAGCAGAACTCTTGTGGCTTGCTGCTGACGACTTCTTCTTTTTGGTCGCTTGTCCTGACAGGAGGGCGGGCAGCAGAGCCAGCAGGCAGAAGCAGATTACAAAACGTCGAACCACAATTCCCTTTTCATCAATGCGGAAAACCGGAGCCCATCAGGGTCACGTCATTCTCCGCCAAAATTCTTATCAGTTCATGGTTGAAATAATTGGCTGAGGCCACGGGGCCATCAGCGTAACGCTTGTCATACGTCGCACGGCTTTTTTCAATGTCCTCGCGAAGCCGCTCATAGAGGTCACGATTCTCGCGCCCCGCCGTGACTTTGGCGCTGTTATAAAGCTTGATCTCTTCCACCAGCAGCTTGGCAAAGCGCTTCGCTTTCTTGTGCAGCTCATCTTCCTCGCTCGCGGCCGGAGCTGAGTAGCTGGCTGCTGAAATATTCGATGCTGCCGAAGCGGCAACTGTGGCAGCCGCCGCCACAGCTGGAGGCGCAGATTCCTCTGCCGTTGTCGCCCCGCCTTTGCGCAACGCGCTCAGCTCCAGCCACAAACCGGAAAATCGTGTTAAAGCCGTGAGTGCGGCTGTGTTCGGCGCAGCCCCTTCGGAACCGCCGTCAGCGTAGATCAAGGCAGCTACCTTGTCCTTTACAAGCAGCGGCAACACGGCACAAACGTTGTCAGCCGGAGCTTTCACCATAGAGATAAAACCCGGATCGAAGTCGCGGGTCGCGCCGCTCACCATGGTTCGTCCATTCATGGCCCGGGCAACCAGACTGGCGGAAGTTCCCAAAGCAACATTTTTGACGGCCTCGTTATCGTCAAATCCGGATGCCTGCCAGCCGTTCACCGATCCTGACCGCACCACGAAAATGGCGACTCGCGCGGCGAAACGCGCGCAGCCTTCCAGCATCTGGCGGAGGATGTCAACCTGGGTCCAAGCATCCTGGATAGAGGCAAGAGCGGCATCCAGCTGATCGGAGGAATCAGAGCCGGGGACCGGCAACAATCCCTGCAGCTGCTCCGCTGCCACGCGCACGATCTCCTCCTGCAGCCGAGGCATGGCCGACTGCAGGACGCGCGCTACGGCGTCTTCAAGGATGGGCTGGATTTCCGTCCGGCGTGGCATTTACGCTTTCATTTTCCGCAACTTAGCCGCGATTATAAGGTCTACCAGAGCAGAGTCAATCCACTGGGTTACCGAAGTGACTACTCTCTATTATCTTAGTAGTGACTGGCGTCCGGGCCAAGCTGCCGGACTGAGAACAGCTATCCAGAGGAGAAGATGGTGAAAACGGGTAT
>JBAIYI010000606.1:0-3632 GCA_037915955.1 Terriglobales bacterium | reverse complement strand
CGGAACCGAAGATGATTGAAAAGCGTCGCTTTGAGCGCATTGACCTGAAGGAGCCGGCGCAGGTACTGGTGCTGGACAACAAAGGAAGACGCGTGGGCACACTGCGCCAGCTGGCGCGCGGCGGCTTCGCCATGGAGCCGGAGCGCACCTACGACAAAGACGGCAAGGTGCACCACTTCACTATCCATGAGCTGGCTGAGGACATCCGCGCTGATGTGAGCGCGCGAGTGCGCTTCGCCGACAACCAGCTTGCCGGCTTCGAATTTGTGGATCTCACGCCCGCCGCGGCCGTCGAGATCGGGATCATCATCGGGAAGTATTACGAGACGGGCAAAGAGTAGAGAGCTTTACCGGATTTCAGAAGAATTGGTCACTGCGCGTCGTCCGCGTTGGGGTCCTTCGGTTCCGGCGATTTGGGCGAATCCAGCAGGATTCCCAGCGCACGAGCATGAAAGTGGTCGGTATCGCTGAAGACAATCGCGGGTGATTTAGGCTTTCGGGACTTTGCAGCGGATTTTTTCTTCTTCGTGTCTTTCTGTTCGCCTCTCGCTGGCGCTGAAGGCGCTTCCTCAACGTACCATTCCGCCGCTGCACGGGAGTCGTCCTTACCTTTTCGGTTGTGATCATCCGTGCGGCGCAGGTGAGCTGCCCGCGCGATCTCACCGCGGCTCACCGCAGGCCACGGCGAGGCAAACAGCGCATCCAGATACTTTTCCTTATGCTGTTCACAACACAAATGCACCGCCAGCGGGTGCGATGCCCAGTGAGCGCTCCAACGTCTCAATGTTTCAAAGTGGCGGCGGGTACCGCTGACTCCATTGCGCTCCAATGCGAGGCCCAGGATCCACGCGTCATTTGGTTTCTTCTGCCGGCCACACCAGTCACACTTGTACTCAAGCAACTGCTCTACTCCCTCTCAAATTTTCAAATGGCGTTCTACAAAATTGGATGCCAACACTTCGAGCGCGGTTTGCGATTCAGGGTCTCAGACCTGCTCTGTGGATCTTGTACATTCAAGAGGAACACCGGCCCATTCGCGCCATTATGGAGTGCTTTGGAATGTGCGATTTAGGGCTACCGAAGCTGAACTGACACATGGTTCGCGTGATCCAGAGCACAGTCCTGCCCGCAGACGGAACGCTAGTCTAGCGTGTTAGGAGGGCACTGCGATGAAGTCTGGGAAAACCCCGCTCGGAATGGCAACCCGCGCAATCCACTATGGATACAACCCGTTGCGCTATGAAGGCGCGCTGAACCCTCCGGTTTTCATGACCTCAACCTACGCCTTCCCGGATTCAGAGACCGGCGCCGCCCGCTTTGCCGGCAAGGATAACGGCTACATGTATTCGCGCATGGCAAACCCGACGGTCCACGTGCTGGAGCGGCGGATTGCCAACCTGGAATCGGCGGAGGCCGCCGTGGCGATGGCCAGCGGCATGGGCGCGATCACGGCTTCGATCTGGAGCATGGTGCAATCCGGCGACGAAATCGTAGCCGATATGACGCTCTATGGCTGCACGTACTCCTATTTTGTGCATGGCCTCTCACGTTTCGGCGTGAACACCAAGTTTGTTGACCTCACGCGTCCGGAGCTGTTGGCGCGTGCCATAACGGCGCGTACGCGCCTCGTCTATTTGGAGACGCCGTGCAACCCGAACATGCGCGTCATTGATATTGCGCGGATCGCGGAGATTGCCCACAGCTTCGGCCTGCCCCTGATCGTGGACAACACGTACTGCACGCCGATGCTCCAGAGACCCATTGAGCTGGGTGCGGACCTGGTGGTGCATTCGGCGACAAAGTATCTTGGCGGGCACGGCGACCTGCTGGCGGGCATGGTGTGCGGCCGTAGCGAGGCGATGGGCCGCGTGCGCATGCAGGGCGTGAAAGACCTCACCGGCGCGGTGATGTCACCCATGGACGCCTTCCTGATTCTGCGCGGGCTTAAGACGCTGGAGCTCCGCATGGAGCGCCACTGCGCGTCTGCCATGGAGGTGGCGCGGCGCTTGCAAGACCATCCCGTGGTCACACAGGTGATCTATCCCGGCCTGCCGGGATTTCCTCAGTATGAAGTGGCGCGGCGGCAGATGTCGGCGTTTGGCGGAATGATTGCCTTTGAAATCAAGGGCGGCCTCCCGGCCGGGCATCGTTTTATGGACGCGCTCGAGGTGGTCACCTGCGCCGTGAGCCTGGGCGATGCGGAAACTCTCGTCCAGCATCCTGCGTCCATGACCCACTCCGCCTACACGCCGGAAGAGCGAGCGCAGCACGGAATTACTGACGGCATGCTGCGCCTCTCCGTGGGTCTGGAAAATCTGGAAGACATCTGGAGTGATCTCGACCAGGCGTTACAGGCCTCGCAGGCGGCGATACTCCGGGAGCCGACCTTGAGCGATGTGGTGGCGTTTATCGAGTGAGGGCAAAGAGAGAGCATGCACTCAGCCCGTGAACTGGTTGGCAGGTTTCATAAAAGGTGCTCGTCACCTGCGACTCAGCTCCCCATCAGCGATAAGCTTTCCGCCCGCAATGCGCCTGCTGTGATCCGTCGCCAGTTCACCCAACCAGTTCGTAATCCACCACTACTTCCGGGGTCGCGACCGCGACCGTTCCGTAGAGCGGTCAACGGCCTTTGAAAGTGGAGACCAACTGGCCGGCCTGCTGATCGTTCAGGCCTGCGAACTTGAAATGCAGCTTCACGGAATTGAAGAGCGCGACATCTGGGCGCACGGGCTTGGAGCGGTCCATCATGCCATGAATAGCGACATCGACCTGCTTGAGTGGAATCTCCTGTGATTTGGCGAGAACCTGGATCAGCTCCACGCCGCAGCATGCCACGCCGGCCAGGAAGATTTCCGCGGGGGTAATTTCTTCCCCAGGACAGCCGTTCTGGACCGGCCCATCGACGATGAAGTGATGGTTGCGCGCGCCGCACAGGACGCGTCCGAAAGTGCTGGTTGATGCGGCGGTAACGTCATATTCGCGAATATCTGCATGGGCCATGAATCCTCCACACGTTGCTACCACTAATTTTACTGTTTGCCACCGACAGATCCCATAAACCACGAAGGGCACAAAGGAACACGAAGGCTGATCAGGGAATTACCAGAACCGCCACATCCAGAGTCGCAATCTGCTCTTTTCGCAAAGATAATCTGCCTCAGATCAACCCGGCTCCTTCCTGCCCTTTGTGGTAAGAGCGCTCCCGTTAACCGCGCAGAGGCCCTTAGGCGCTGGTAAGGTTGCGGTCACGTGCAATCCCTACTAAGCTAAGGCCTTAATGCACTTTACCCGGCTTCGTCGCGCCTTCTGGCAGGGCTTTCTTCACGGCCAGTTCTCCAACGCGAAAGCGGCGGCCTACTCTTCTATTCTCACGCTGTTTCCGGCGCTGCTGGTGATCACGTCAGTGCTGGAGGCTTCACACAACACAGAAGGTTTTCTGCGGCAGATTTCAGAAGCCGTTGGATGGGTGTTGCCGCCGGGGCCGAGTTCGATTGCGCTGACCTTCTTCCAGACCAAGCAACACCATGCCAACCGGATCCTTTATTCTGCGTCGACGGTGACGCTGCTGGCTGCGTCAGGCGTGATGATCTCCTGGATGGACGGATTCCGGCGGGCCTACAACCAGCCCAACA
>JBAIYI010000500.1:0-3282 GCA_037915955.1 Terriglobales bacterium | reverse complement strand
CGCCGGATATGCTGCTCGCGCGTGGAGAGCGTCAGCACGAAGCCGCGCTTGCCGTCACGATCGCGCGTCTCGCCGACCAGCCGTCCCGGAATCTGGCGGACGTATTTCTCTTTCGTCGCCAGCACGCCGGCGTAGGGTCCGCCATAGCCCAGCGGAACGCCGAACGACTGCGATTCCATCGCCACGATATCGGCTTCGGTCGGCGGCTTCACTGTTCCGAGTGAAAGCGCCTCAGAAATCGCCACCGTCAACAGCGCGCCTTTGCGATGCACCAGATCAGCAATCGCCGCCACGTCTTCGATCGTCCCAAAGAAGTTTGGCGACTGGATCAGCACGCCCGCCGTGTCACCGGTGATCTTCTTTTCGAGATCAGTCAGGTCCAGGCGGCCATCCTCTTTATAGCCGCACTCCGCAATAGGCAAGCCCTGGTGCTGCGTGTAGGTCTTGATCACCTCGCGATATTCCGGGTGTACCGTCCGCGCCACCACCACAGAATTCTTTCCCGTCAGCCGGACCATCATCAGCATGGCTTCGGCTGTCCCGGTTGAGGCGTCGTACATCGACGCATTCGCCACTTCCATGCCGGTCAGTTCGCAGATCATGGTCTGGAATTCGAAGATGGCCTGCAAGGTTCCCTGCGCGATCTCCGGCTGGTAGGGCGTATAGGCCGTAAAAAATTCGCCACGGGAAATCAGCGAATCGATCACCACTGGCCGGTAATGATGGTAGGCTCCCGCGCCGATAAACAGCGCGTAACGCGCCGCGTTGGTGGCGGCGCACTGGTGAAAGAACTCGATGACCTCGCTCTCGGCCATCTGTCGCGGCACGTTCAGGTCGCGCTTCAGCCGGTACTCGGCCGGGATAGGCTCAAAAAGGTCTTCAATGGTCTTGCAGCCGATCTCGCGCAGCATCTGCTGCCGGTCGGCGGGCGATTTTGGAAGATAGCGCATGGAATGAAACTCTCTGCTTCGTTTTTTCGCATCTGGAAGCCACGAAGGCCTCTCACCTGCGATGCCGCAGCGCCGTCAGGCGCGGCATATGTTAGCCCAGTCCGTTCCGGAGGTAAGTGAAGCGAACCGACGGATAAGAACTGGGTAGCTTTGGTAAACGATCGAATCCGAGCTGCCGCAGGCGGGAGCGGAGCGCCAGCGGAGCGATATTAAAGAAGATTATTTGCTCGTCTGGGAACGGCCCGTCCTGAGGATCTTTCAAAAACTCTACTTCTCCTCCGCCACGTACTTCTCATAATCGTCGGCGGAGAGCAGCACCTTGGTCTCATCAGGATCAGATAGCTCGATCTTCACCATCCAGGCCTTGTGCGCGTCCTTATTGATGTCTTCCGGCGCTTGATTGAGCGACTCGTTGACTTCCGTCACCGTCCCCGATGCCGGGGCATAGAGCTCAGACACGGCCTTCACCGATTCAACTGTCCCAAAGCTCTTGCCCAACTGCAGCTTGGCGCCGATTTTCGGTAGCTCGACAAAGACGATGTCGCCCAGCGATTCCTGCGCGTGATCGGTGATCCCCACCAGCCCGGTTTTGCCGCTGATCTGGATCCACTCATGCTCTTTCGTGTACTTGTAATCTTTGGGATACGCCATTCCTTGGACCTCTCGTCCTTCCTTCGTTGAGCTACGCCTTCTTCGGGCGCTTGTAAAACGGAGTTGGAACAACCTTGCACTTCACCTTCTGGCCGCGGATCTCCACGAAAACCTCATGACCCAACTCGGACTGTGACGGCGGCACATACGCCAGCGCAATGTTCTTCTTCAGGAAAGGCGCATACGATCCGCTAGTCACGTATCCAATCTCCTGCCCTGCCGCATCGAATACCTTGTAACCGTCACGCGGAATGCCACGGTCGATTGCTTCAAGCCCCACCAGCGTGCGCTTCAGCCCTTCGGCTTTCGCCTTCTCCAGCGCCGCGTGTCCGATGAAATCCGGTTTCTCCATCTTGCAGAAGCGGTCCAGCCCGGCTTCCCAGACGTTGATGCTGTCGGAAATCTCATGACCATAGAGCGCCATTCGCCCTTCCAGTCGCAGCGTGTTGCGCGCGCCCAGCCCGCAGGGCACAATCCCAAACTCCTTGCCGGCTTCCGTCACTTCATTCCACACGCGCTCGCTGGTCGCGACGTCGGACGGCACATAGATCTCAAAGCCGTCTTCCGCCGTGTACCCGGTACGGGCGATCATCGTGTTTGGCAGCCCGCAGACCGTACCGTGTTTAAACCAGTAATTTTTGATCTGCGAGAGATCGACGTCGGTAAGCCTTTGCAGCGTGGCTTCTGCCTTCGGCCCCTGAATGGCAATCTGGGTGTAGTAATCCCCCACGTCATCGGCATGGCAGCGGAACTTGCTCACGTTCTTGCGCACCCAGGAATAATCCTTCTCGCGCGTGCCCGCATTGATCACCAGCAGGTAGTCGTTCTGCCCCAGTTTGTGGACAATCACGTCATCCACAAAGCCGCCCTCGGGATAGAGCAGCGCCGAATAGTGCGCCTGGTTTTGCTGCAGCTTGGAAGCGTCGTTCATGCTGATCCACTGCGTGGCCTCGAGCGCCTGCGGTCCGCGGATCAGGATGTCGCCCATGTGGGAGACGTCAAACATGCCTACGCCGGTGCGCACCGCCAGATGCTCTTTCATCAGGCCGCCGCTGGAGGGATATTCCACCGGCATGTCCCAGCCGCCGAAATCCACCATCTTGGCCCCGAGACGCCGGTGCAGGGCGTTAAGCGCGGTTTTGCGAAGTGTCTGTGTTTCTGTGCTGGATGACAATGCTTTTTCTCGTTCTGGGGGACAGAATGGTTCGCCGGGTCAAGGAGAACCTTAAAGGTTATCACCCGCGTTTTGGGGGGTCAATGAATGCAGGCGCCTTAATCCCGCAACCCTGCCTGAAGTCGCAGCACGAACGGCGTATTGCCTGCCGCCCCAACCCGCGCTAAGCTTCCGCCCATGCCTAAGGATTTTATCTGCGCTATCTGCGACCAGGTGGAGAAGCGCTGCTCCTGCACCAAGTACTGCATTCTCTGTCGCGGGTATTACGACGTCCGGCTCTGCGAAGACGGCCAGTACTATTGCCGCCCCTGCCGCGAGTCCTGCGAACTGGAAGCCCAGTACCAGCCATCGGTGTAAATTTGAAATTTCAAATTTGAAATTTTAAATTTGCCGAGTGGCCTCCTCCCCCATTCCGGCCTACTATCTCGCCCTTCTCCGCCGCTGGGGCCCGCAGAACTGGTGGCCGGCGCAGTCACGCCTGGAAGTCATCGTCGGCGCCTACCTCAC